>CANRHT010000085.1 GCA_947630465.1 uncultured Pseudomonadaceae bacterium | reverse complement strand
TGCAAGCGGTGAAAAGTGCGCTGGAGCAATCGCCACCTGAATTAGCCTCGGATATCGCTGAGCGCGGCTTAGTGTTAACCGGTGGCGGTGCGTTGCTGCGTGATATGGATAAATTGCTGGCGCAAGAAACTGGATTACCAGTGATTGTGGCGGAAAATCCCAAAAACTGTGTCGCGCTCGGTGGCGGACGCGCACTGGAAATGATGGACAGTAATTCAATGGATCTACTGTCTTCAGAGTAAAACGCGCTGCGCCTGTCTGTCGGTGATGCTGTTGGTGACTGAGTAAGGTGCAAGGTGAATCGCGTCATCTATAGGCGTTGTCGATGTCAGGGCGTAGATCTCGATAGCGCTGGGGAGCCACCATTAAGCCTTTATTTGCTAAAAAAACCTCGCTCGTCGCACGGTTTTTAATACTCACTTGTCTGTCTGTTGCTTTGATGCTGGTGGATGCACGTTTCGATGTGTTGAAGCCGGTACGCAGTGGTATGGGCATGGTATTGACGCCGCTGTATTGGTTGGGCGACTTGCCGGTGCGAGCTTGGAGTAATACCCAGCAGATTTTTAGTAGCCGCACCGATTTACTCGCCGAGAACGAGCAGTTGCGTTCAGAAACCTTGCTGATGCAGCGCCGTCTACAAAAACTCGCCACCTTAACTGAGCAAAATGTTCGGCTGCGCGAATTACTCAACTCTTCCGCTTTGATTGATGACCGGGTGTTGGTCGCCGAATTGATTGGCGTTGACCCCAATGCACATACGCACCGTGTGTTAATTAATAAAGGCAGCAGCAGTGGCGTGACACTCGGTCAGCCGGTACTGGATGCGCGCGGGGTGATGGGGCAAGTGATTGAAGTGATGCCCTTTACCTCGCGGGTCTTGTTACTCACCGACACCAATCACAGTATTCCGGTAAAAATAAACCGCAACGGTTTGCGCGCCATTGCCAGCGGCACCGGTGATGTTGACGCGATTGAGTTGCGTTATGTGACTGATTCAGCCGATGTGCGCGAAGGTGATTTGCTGGTGACTTCAGGGATGGGGCAGCGCTTTCCCGTAGGTTACCCGGTGGCGATTATCAGTGAAGTACAGCGCAATACCGGACAGCCTTTTGCCCGCATCCAAGCGTTGCCTGCGGCCAGTTTAAATCGCAGTCGCTATTTACTCTTGGTGTTCAGTGACGGTAAAGATCCGGCGCAGAATCTTGAGCAAGAAGTACAAAACGCTCTAGAAGATGCCAAGCAATTGCAACAAGCCACCGAAACAACGGCAGCAGAGGAGTTATAGCGTGAGTGTGTCCTTGGGTAAGGTGACCGTTACTATGTGGTCAACGCTGCTTGTGGCATTGCTGCTATCTGTTGCGCCGATGCCTGAGCATCTCGATGTTGGACGTCCGTTATGGTTAGCTTTAGTGCTGACTTTTTGGGCGATTAATTACCCCTATTATATTGGTTTGCTCACCGCTTGGAGCTTTGGTATTGCCCAAGATGTGTTGTACGGCACTCCGCTAGGGCAGCATGCAACGGCTTTAACCTTGATTGTATTTTTAGTCTTAACTTTACAGCAGCGCCTGAAAGTCTTTCCATTGTGGCAGCAGTCTTTTGCCTTGTTGGTTATTTATGGCCTAGCACAGTTGGTGTTGTTATGGTTGAGCACCTTATCGGGCATGCGTCCTGACTTGCGTTTTTATTCAGTGCCGGTTGGGGTCAGTGCTTTTTTATGGCCGTGGCTCTATTTGCTACTGGATAATGTTAAACGCTGGCGTGGTTTTCATTAGGTTCAGCAAGGTTAATAGGCTCGGTTGGATAGGCAGCCTAAGTTTATCTAAAGCAGGTGCCGATTATTGATAAGCTACTTTGAGTGATGCATTGCCTGTATGTTGCTGTGGTGTCCTGCGCAGCCGACAAAGACTCCCGCCCCAGAT
This sequence comes from uncultured Pseudomonadaceae bacterium, assembly GCA_947630465.1. Taxonomy (GTDB): domain Bacteria; phylum Pseudomonadota; class Gammaproteobacteria; order Pseudomonadales; family Pseudomonadaceae; genus Denitrificimonas. The sequence goes on along the minus strand of CANRHT010000085.1, from coordinate 6,504 downwards.
TGAGAACAGCATGAGTGAAGAAATTTTAATAAATATAACGCCGATGGAATCACGGGTTGCTGTGGTGGAAAACGGTGTCTTACAAGAAGTGCATGTTGAACGTACACAGCGCCGCGGTATTGTCGGCAATATTTACAAGGGTAAAGTGGTCCGCGTGCTGCCCGGTATGCAAGCGGCCTTTATCGATATTGGTCTGTCGCGTGCGGCCTTTATTCATGCGGCAGATATCACCGCGCGCGAAGGTGTCACCGGTGAAGGGATCAGCGGTTTAGTGCACGAAGGTCAAGCATTGGTTGTGCAAGTTACAAAAGATCCTATCGGCAGTAAAGGCGCGCGTCTCACCACGAATTTATCGATACCATCGCGCTATCTTGTGTATATGCCCAGCAGCAGTCATATCGGTGTATCGCTGAAGATTGAAGAAGAAGCTGAGCGTGAGCGCTTAAAGCAAGCGGTGAGTGAGTGCTTGGCCAGTGAGGGTTTAGAAGATAAGGGCGGTTTTATTATTCGTACCGCTACTGAAGGTGCAGATATTTCGGCTATTTTGCTTGATATCCGTTACTTACACCGCTTATGGGGGCAGGTGCGTGAACAGATTAAAGTCTGTGGTGCGCCCTCGGTGATCTATGAAGAATTATCTTTGCCCTTGCGCACCTTGCGTGATTTAGCCGCGGAGCACACAGAAAAAGTACGCATCGATTCGCGTGAAACCTTACTCAAAGCACAGCAGTTTGTCGCCGAGTTGATGCCGGAAATTGCCGATCGGATTGAGCATTATCCCGGTGAGCGGCCGATTTTTGACTTATACAGTATTGAAGATGAAATCCAGAAAGCCCTTGATCGTAAAGTACCGCTTAAATCGGGTGGTCATTTAGTCATTGACCCGACCGAGGCAATGACCACTATTGATGTCAATACCGGTGCCTTTGTTGGGCACCGTAACCTGGAAGAAACGGTTTTTAAAACCAATTTAGAAGCGGCATTAACCATTGCCCGCCAGTTACGTTTGCGTAATGTTGGCGGCATTATCATCATCGACTTTATTGATATGGAAGATGAAGAACACCGCCGGCAGGTGTTGCGCACCCTTGAGCGCCAGTTGGAGCGTGATTACGCGAAAACCAATATTATCGGGATTACCGAGTTGGGTTTAGTGCAAATGACGCGCAAACGCACCCGTGAAAGTTTGGCGCAAGTGTTATGCGAGCCCTGTGCAACCTGTCAAGGGCGCGGGCAAGTGCGTACGCCTGAAACCATTTGTTATGAGATCTTTCGTGAGATTCTGCGTGAGGCGCGAGCTTTTCAGGCCGATGGCTATATGGTGCTCGCCAATCAAAATGTGGTTGATCGCTTGCTCGATGAAGAATCGGGCAATGTGGCTGATTTAGAATCTTTTATCGGTCATCCGATACGTTTTCAAGTCGAGAGTATCTACTCGCAGGAGCAGTATGATGTGGTGCTACTTTAATATGTATCAGGTTTAGGCACGGCTGATGAGTGCTGCGTGGGTGCTGGTGCATCGCTTGCTGCGCTGGGGGTTGTGGCTGCTAGCAGGCGTGCTCATTGTGGCGGCTTTGTATGTCAGTCTAGGCCGGCAGTTGGCTCCTTTAGTGGCTGAATACCGCGTTGAAATAGAGCAACAACTGCAAGCGACGCTGCAGCAAGAGATTAAAATTGAACAGCTGGAGGGTGGTTGGCGTGGTTTTTCGCCGCTGCTGACAGCGCGCTATGTCACTTTGGGTGAAGGCGAGAATGCCATACAGGTCGAGTCTTTGTATGTGCAGCCAGATGTGATTGCCAGCCTGTTGAACGGTCAGCTGCGTTTAAAAAACCTAACCTTATCTGGCTTGCAGATTCAAGTGCAGGAAGACTCAGCAGGTCGCTGGACGCTGCAAGGTCTGGTGTTGCAAGAAACTGAAGAGCGTGCGTTTGAGCTCAATGAAGTGTTAGCCAAGCTGGGGCAAATCCAGCAACTGAGCGTATTAGACAGCCGCATCATTATTCAAGCCGATGGCCAAGAACCCTTAGCCTTAACTTATGCAGGCTTTACTTTGCGCCAGACGGGTGCACAGCAGTATTTAGCGCTACGTGCAGTGTTGCCTGATGGCGAAGTTTTGCAGCTGAGTGCGCAAGCGCAACTGATGCAAGATGATTGGCGTCAGAGTCAGTTAGCGCTTTATCTGAACACCCCCAGTACCAATTTGGCGCCATGGATTGCTGCACGTTATTTGCACGAATGGCAATTGAATACCCTCAAAGTCGGCGCGCAACTCTGGCTGCAAGCGGAGCATGGGCAAGTACAGCATGCGGCGCTGCAGTTCGATACCCTAGAGCTGCACGGGCAGCACGCTGATGCAGAGCCGGTGCAGATCAGTAGCGATGCCGTCAGTGCTTTTTATCAGCAGCATGAAGGCGAGCAGACACTTTGGTTTGAACGCTTAGCGTTAACAATTGATCAGCGTCCTGAGCGCGATCTACGTCTGCGTGCCAGTTATAGCAATGCCGACGCAGCACATTGGCAGTTGGCGATGGCGCAGCTGGATGTCGCTGATGTGCACTATATGGTCGAGCGTGTGCTGGCATTGCCGGAGGTGGCAACGGATGTGTTAGCCAGTATGCAGCCGGCTGGAGTGTTAGAAAATCTGCAAGTGGACTGGTATCCCGAGGCGCCTTTAGCTGAGCGTTTATCTTTTGTCAGCAATGTGCGTGATATTGAGTTTTCTGCTTGGCATGATGTGCCCGCGTCCAGTGGTATCAATGGCTATGTTTCGGGTGGGTTACTGCAGGGTGAATTGCGTTTGGCCAGTGATACTGGGTTTAGCCTGCACTTGGCTAATCTGTTTGCGCAGCCCTGGCAGTATCAACGCGCTCATGCGCAATTGTTGTGGGCTTTTGATGATGAAGGTTTTACTCTGCAAAGCCCTTATCTGCAGGTCACTGGTGAAGAGGGTGACATAGGCGGTGATTTTCTAATTCGCTTAGTCGAGGATGCAACACAAGAAGACTATATGGATTTGCGCGTGGGCTTGCGCGATGGTGATGCCAGCTTTACCACTAAATACTTGCCTTCACGCGTCCCGGATTTTAGTGACGAGCTAGAGCATTGGCTCAGTACGGCGATTCAAGCGGGGCATATTAACCAAGGTTACTTTCAGTACCAAGGCTCATTAAATAAAGGTGCTGCACCTGAATCGCGTTCGTTAAGTTTGTATTTTGATGTGCACAACGCGCAGCTTGAATACCAACCGGGTTGGCCAGCTTTGACTGATGCGACGGCGCAGGTGTTGATTGAAGACAGCGGTGTACGCATCAGTGTTGATCAGGGCAAGATTCTAAACTCGCCGGTGAGCAGGGCTTATGCTGAAGTGACCTATGGGGCAGTAGGTGCTATTCCTGTGTTGCAACTGCATGCGCAATTGCAAAGCAGTGTGAGCGATGGTTTGTATTTTTTACAGAAAACCCCGCTGGCATCCACTGCGATCGAATTTGCACAATGGCGAGGACAAGGTGCTTTGCCGGCTGTTTTAGATTTAACTGTGCCTTTAGCGGCGCAGCAGCCAGTGCATATCAAGGTGGCTTTAAATGCCCACAAAGCTGAGCTGGATATTCCAGATATCAATGTGCAATTGCGCAATTTAACCGGTCAGTTTGTATTCGATAGCCAGCGCGGGCTCAGTGCTAAAAAAGTCACAGGCTCTTTTTTAGGGCAGGCTTTTAGCGGTGACATCGCCGCGCAAGGCCGTGCCGGTGCATTAAGTACACATATTGATGTGCGCGGATTAATGCCGTTAGAGCGACTGACGCAATGGGCTGATATTCAGCAGGCGTTACCGGTATCGGGCACCTTGCCCTATCGCTTACGCCTCCTGCTGGAAGACGATGACAGTCAGTTGCGGGTGGATTCAAGTTTGCTGGGGGTTACAGTTGATTTGCCAGAACCCTTTGCCAAAACAGCCAGTCAAGAAAGCTACGCTGACTGGCGCATGACCCTGGCGGGTAAGGAGCGGCGTTATTGGTTTGATTATGCTGATCAGTTCAGTTTGAGTTTGGCGGCTGCACCGAATGATCTGTTTGCTGGCCGTGCACAAGTACGACTGGGTGGTGGCTTAGCGCGTTTGCCAGCTCAGCAAGGTTTGCGGGTGGTTGGGCGGCTGAATCGTGTTGATCTTGAGGCGTGGCAGCAGGTGCTGCAGCGTTATGCTGTACCCGATGGTGCTGAGCAGCAGATTTTTAAGCGTGCGCAATTAGAAATACGCCAACTCCAAGGATTTGGGCTGTCAGCCAATAACTTAGCGCTTGATTTTCGTCCACAAAAAACCGGCTGGCGCTTAGCGCTTGACAGCCCGCAGATCAAAGGGGAACTGGTCAACAGCGGTGCGCAGCAGCCGATGCATGTGCGCTTCGCTCATCTGTTCCTGCCGGCCGATGCGAAAGGAGACAGCTCGGGGCAGGATGCTTTAGCTGATATAGATATGCGAGATATTCCTGCGTTAGATATACAAGTGGGTGCGCTGCACTGGGGCGATGCACAGTTGGGAGCGCTGGCATTAAAAACACGTCCGCAAGCGGCTGGTGTGCTCTTTGATCAGCTGGATTTGTCACTCAAAGGGCTGCACCTGAACGGCCAGTTAGGCTGGCAGCGCAGTCAGGGCACAGTAAACAGTTGGTACAAAGGCCGTCTCAGTGGTGATGATTTAGCCGAGGTTTTACAGGCTTGGGGTTTTGCAGCCAATATCAGCAGCAGGAATTTTCGTGCTGATGCGGATTTACGTTGGGCAGGCTCGCCCGCCGCTTTTGATGTGGAAAAAATCAGCGGTGATATTGAGGTGAATTTGCAAAAAGGCCAGCTGACCAGTGTCGACGGCAGTGCCCAAGTTCTGCGGATCTTTGGCTTGCTCAATTTCGATTCGATTGGTCGGCGCTTGCGCTTAGATTTCTCTGACTTATTCAGTAAAGGCTTAGCCTATGACCGCATTAAAGGGCATTTTTTGGTCAATAAAGGCGTATACCAAACGCAAAAGCCGCTGCATTTATCCGGGCCCTCCAGTGATCTGGAGTTGCAAGGGCAGTTGGATTTAGTCAGTGATCAAGTTAAAGCAACATTGTTAGTGACTTTGCCTTTAACCAATAACTTACCGCTGGCAGCAATTGCGATAGGTGCGCCGGCGGTGGGTGGCGCGCTCTTTATCGTCGATCGTTTAATTGGTGATCGGCTCTCACGTTTTGCCAGTGTCACTTACCATATTTCAGGTGACTGGCAACAGCCTGATATCTCCTTGCTGAAAAACCCTAAGCAAAGCGCTAAGGACAGCCAGCAGCAGTAATTGGGCTGTTGCTCTTGAACCTCACTTAAGCACGCTGCGCTACAGGCAAAGGTTGTGCGCTATCAAGAATTTTCCGCGCATGCAGCAGTGACTCTTCGGTTAAATCAATACCGCCTAGCATACGTGCGACTTCTTCTACGCGTTGCTCGTAGGACAGGGTTTTTACGGCGGTATGCGTAGACTTTTGCTTGCGCTCTTTGTGTACATATAAGTGCTGGTGACCCTGTGCAGCGACTTGCGGTAAGTGGGTGACCGTCAGTACTTGTCCATTCTCGCCGAGCTGGCGCAGCAATTGACCGACAATCTCAGCGGTTGGGCCGCCAATGCCCACGTCTACTTCATCAAACACTAGCGTAGGTACGCGTGAGGTTTGTGCGGTAATCACTTGAATGGCCAAACTGATGCGTGACAGCTCACCGCCTGAAGCTACTTTTGCTAAAGCGCGCAGGGGCTGACCGGGGTTGGCGCTGACTAGAAACTCAATGGTTTCTAAGCCGTGGGCCGATGGGCTGCTCAACTCAAGCGGTTGTAGCACAATGCTAAACTGGCCATCAGGCATGCCCAGCATCTGTAACTGCTGCATCACTGCAGCAGCGAGTTTTTTACCTGCTTTATGGCGCAGCTTGCTCAGTATTTGCGCTTTTTGTGTGTACTCAGTGACTAATAAAGTCGCCGCTTGTTGTAAGTGCTCAACGCTGGCGTCGTCGGCGTCGAGTGATTCCAGCTCTGTTTGCAACTGCGCTTGTAAGGCGTGCAGTTGTTCTGGAATCACGCGATGTTTGCGCGCCAAGGTGTAAATGCTATCAAGGCGTTCTTCGATCCATTGCTGACGCTGCGGGTCAGCATCAAAATGATCGACAAAGTTATTGAATTCGCTGATGGCTTCTTCGATTTGAATATGAGCGCTGGCCAGCAATTCTGTCGCTTGGCTAAAGGCTTGGGGCGCACCGGCGATCGCATTGGCGCGCTGCAGTAAAGTGCCGATGGTGCTCAGTACATTACTGTCACTGTCGCTGCAGGTATCAATGATTTGACGGCAGTTATCCAGCAGACTCTCTGAGTTGCTCAGGCTTTTGTGTTCTTGTTCGAGTTGCTCTACTTCACCCTCGTGCACCGCTAGAATGTCGAGTTCTTCCAGTTGGTAGGTGAGTAATTGGCGGCGTGCGCGTTGCTCTTCTTC
>CANRHT010000084.1 GCA_947630465.1 uncultured Pseudomonadaceae bacterium | reverse complement strand
CTGAAGGTTTATTGGCTGTTGCTCACGCAGGCGAAGAAGGCCCACCCGAGTATGTCTGGGAAGCGCTGGATTTACTCAAAGTCAGCCGCATCGACCATGGCGTGCGCGCTTGGGAAGATCCGCGCTTAATGGCACGTTTGATTGAAGAACAAATTCCGCTGACCGTTTGCCCGCTGTCCAATACTAAGCTGTGTGTGTATCAGGATATGAGTGAGCATCCGATTTTACAGATGCTTGAGCAAGGTGCGATGGTCACGGTGAACTCCGATGACCCTGCCTATTTTGGCGGTTATCTGACGGAGAACTTCCAAGCACTGCACAGCGGCCTTGGTATGACGCAAGCACAGGCACAGCGTTTAGCTGAAAACAGCCTGAATGCCCGTTTAGCACCTTAGGTATAAGCATGCCCACATCTAGACAACAGATCCTTGAGTGGGCCGCCAGCGGTCACCTTAATCCCAACAACATTGAGCAGGCGTTGGCGGTGACCCAGAGTATGCCGATGCCTGCAACTCAGCTGCGTTTTCTCAGCCGCGTGGTACTGGTTTTTGCCGTACTGCTGCTGTGCAGCGGGGTGATTTTCTTTTTTGCCTACAACTGGGATGACTTAAGCCGCTTTAATAAGTTCGCCATCGCACAAGGTGCCTTGCTGCTGTCATTGCTGCCCTTGTTGCGGGTTAATCTACAACAGCCTGCGGGACAGGCCTCGTTATTTGCCGCCAGCTTATTAGTGGGCGCGCTACTGGCGTTAGTGGGGCAGACTTACCAAAGTGGCGCCGACACCTATGAGCTTTTTTTAGTCTGGGCGCTATTAATCACGCCTTGGGTGCTGCTGGCGCGCATGCCCGCTCTGTGGCTGCTACTTCTGCTATTGCTCAATGTCAGCCTCGTATTAGCACTCGACAACCTCGCCATCCACCGGCTGACTAGGCTCTTTAGTGATCCGTCTTGGGCGGTATTTGCCCTGAATGCCAGCGCTGCTGTGCTGTGGATTATCGCCACACAACGCCAGCCACCAACGCTGCTTTTACGCTGGGGCGAGCGGGTGATCAGTTTATCAAGTTTGCTGGTGATCACCTTTCTCGCCATCAGTTACATTAATTCATGGTTTAACAGCAACGCATCGAGCTTAATTGTTTGGCTCGCAGTCGCGGGCTTATGGTTATATCACTATCGCTGGCGCACCCTTGATTTGCTGCTGCTGGCAGCGCTGGTTATGGCGGCGATTATCCTAACCATAGCGCTGCTCGGCGATATATTACATAAACATATCCCAATGGATGGCCTGCTGTTACTGATGAGTATGCTGATCATCGGACTCTCCAGTGCTGGAGCGCTCTGGCTGCAACAACTCAATAAAAGCACGGCTGCTAAGCCAGAGGACGCCGCATGACGCATCCATTGAACATCTGGCAGCAATTGCAGCAGGCTCATCTGGTCTCCGGCGACATGCCTGCCCTGTCAGCTACTGACACCACACCACCATTTTTTATTCGCATGCTGTTAGCGATGGCGGGCTGGTTAGCGGCGCTGTTTTTTTGCGGCTTTATCTTTGGCTTTTTTGTCAGCCTGATCTCCAATACCGAGATGATTTGGGTGCTGGGTATTGTGCTCTGTGTCGGCAGTATTGTGCTCAGTCGTATTCCCACTATTCCATTATTTGCTGAGCAATTTGTCTTGGCCTGCAACATCAGTGGTCAGATTGCTATTGTGTTCAGCTTGCAGGATAACGCTCAGGACTCACAACTGATTGCCGCGCTGATGCTGGGCTTAGAGTTGCTGCTGTTTATCTTAATGGGTATTCGCAGCCAGCGTGCTATCGCGCTATTTTTTGCCTGTGGCGCTATGCTGTGGTTATTAGGACCCGAGGCATGGCTCTACGCATTACCTTTAGTCTGTGCCTTAAGCGGCTGGCTCTGGCTCAACAGGTTACGTCTGCATCGTTATGCGCATTATGTACAGCCTGCCAGTGTGGGCTTAACTCTTGCGTTATGGAGCATGATTTTTTTGGCACTACTGACTAACAGCAGCGCATTTTTATTTTTATGGACAGGTCTCGCCCAAGACAATTGGCCGACAATGCTATGGATCGTTGCTGTGTTGAGCAGCCTCGTGTGTTTAGCACTGGCATGGCAGCTGATTGTGCGCAGCGTGCAACAAACAAAACTGCGTTATATCGCGCTGGCCATAAGCATCGTGGTGACCTTAGTCAATCTGCAGATGCCAGGCCTCGCTCCTTTATGCCTTTTATTATGCATTGGAGTGGCACTGCATCACACGCGCTTGGTCTGGTTTAACCTGGTGTTTCTGGTGCTGTATCTGGTGTTTTACTACTACAGTTTAAACAGCACCCTGCTGGATAAATCACTGCTGTTATGCGCCAGCGGCGCATTGCTATTGGTCGTCTACGCCATACTCAATCGTTATGTGCGCCCATTGCTGAGCGAGGTTAACACCCATGCGTAAATGGCTGATAGCGCTGAGTACAGTCTGCATTTTAGGCGCAGTGAATGTTGCGATCTGGAAAAATGAGCAGCTGATCGAGCACGGCGAAACGGTCTTACTCGAACTCGCCCCCGTTGATCCGCGCTCGCTGATGCAGGGCGATTATATGGCGCTGCGCTTTGCTATGGCCGATGCCATCCGCGCCGAGCTGGACTCTCAAACCGATAGATTATCCGGGCATGCCATTGTGCAACTCGATGCACAGCGACGCGCCAGCTTTGTCGCTCTTGATCAGCAACAGGCATTAGCCGATGGGCAAGTGCGTCTACAATTTCGTCTGCGCAATGGCCAGATCAAGTTCGCTACCAATGCCTTTTTCTTTCAAGAAGGCACAGGTTCAATCTATGAAGAAGCTCAATACGGACTCTTTCGCGTTGGCAGTGAAGGTCAATTAATGTTGACCCACTTAGTGGATGCACAGCTGCAAACACTTGGGCAGTCCAAGCCTTTGCAGCAGCAAAAGACACTCACACAACCATGATTTAAAGCGGCTTAGCACCCATCACAGCGCTGGTTGCTAACAGCACCAACAGCAGCAAAACAGCCCACAGCAGTGCAAAGATTTTCTGCTGTGTACTGGCACTCTGTTGCTGCGCCAGCTGAATTTGCCAACGGCCTAAACTGCCATACAACAAGCCACCAAACACAAACACTAAAGGCAGTAGCGCAATACTGATCATCAACCATTTCTGACTTAATGGCAGACCTGTTAAATGGGTCATCCACCAGCCGCTGATCGGCAAGCTTACGGCCAAGAGAGCAAACGCAGGCAAGCTGATGTTGCGCGTGCGGCGGAGCTTTTGTGCGAGTACGCCAGGCTCTTTGGTTGTCGCGCGCCATACGATAATAATATGCGCAAGCACACCCAGCAGTAACAACACCGCCGGCACACTGTGGCCAATACGCAGTAGCAAATAATTTTCCAAACCTTGTTCTCCTAACCGCTATAAATGTATGCAATACCAGACTGAGCAGCGCAGACTAGCCTAAAAACAACAGATAAGCTGGGTTTTCAGTTTCTTCCCAATAGCGATAGCCAATGTTATCTAACGCTTCCGTCAGTAAATGCTGATCCTCATCGGGCACCTGCAAAGCCGCCAGCACACGACCATCGGCGGCGCCATGGTTGCGGTAATGGAACATCGATATATTCCAACGCCCACCCAGTTTGTTTAAAAAGTTAAACAAGGCGCCGGGGCGCTCAGGGAACTCAAAACGAAACACCCGCTCACTGGTCACCGCATCGGCATGGCCACCCACCAGATGTCGAGTATGTAATTTAGCCAGTTCGTTTTCAGTTAAATCCAGTACCGGAAAGCCTTGCGCACGCAGATCTTCAATTAAGGCTGCACGCGGATCCAGCTCAGGATGGGTTTGCACACCGACAAAAATATGTGCGGTGCTCGCGGTGTGGTAACGGTAGTTAAACTCGGTGATTTGACGTTTACCCAAGGCGGCACAGAACTGCTTAAAGCTGCCGGGTTTTTCGGGGATGGTCACCGCGATAATCGCTTCACGCTGCTCGCCCAACTCGGCACGCTCTGCCACGTGACGTAAACGGTCAAAGTTCACGTTGGCACCGGAATCAATGGCCACTAAGTTCTTTGCAACAATACCAGTGCGCTCGACATATTTCTTAATGCCTGCCACCGCTAAAGCGCCAGCAGGCTCAGTGATGGAGCGGGTGTCGTCATAAATATCTTTCATCGCCGCACAGATTTCATCCGTGCTGACAGTGATCACTTCGTCAACATAATCACGGCAAATCTCAAAGGTGTACTGACCAATTTGTGTGACGGCAACACCATCAGCAAACAAACCCACTTGCGGCAAAATCACTCGCTCATCAGCAGCCATCGCCTGCTGCAAACAATTAGAATCCACCGGTTCCACACCAATAATTTTTACTTCAGGGCGCACATACTTAATATAAGCGGCAACACCTGCAATCATGCCACCACCACCGCAAGGCACAAACACCGCATGCAGCGGGCCTTGGTGCTGGCGTAAAATTTCCATCGCCACCGTACCCTGCCCCGCAATCACATCTGGATCGTCGTAGGGGTGGATATACACAAAGCCTTTTTCTTCAACCAGCTTCAGTGAATACGCCAGCGACTCAGGGAACGCATCACCATGTAAAACCACCCGCGCACCCCGTGCACGCACCGCTTTGACTTTAATTTCTGGCGTGGTTTTGGGCATCACAATAGTGGCTTTAATCCCCAAATACTTAGCTGCTAAAGCCACTCCCTGCGCATGGTTACCCGCCGAGGCCGTGACCACACCACAAGCGCGCTCGGCATCACTGAGCTGCACTATTTTGTTATACGCTCCGCGAATTTTAAAAGAGAAAACTGGCTGTAAGTCTTCACGCTTGAGTAAAATAGTATTGCCCAAACGCTCAGACAATTGCGGCGCTGCTTGCAAAGGTGTTTCGTGCGCCACGTCATAGACGCGGGCATTGAGGATTTTTTTTACATAATGTTCGAGCATGACGGGCTCACTAAACTGGGTGACAAAGTCAAACAGTCTACTCCACCGTGCACAACTCAACCACATGCAGGCCCTGTAAGTGGCTATAATCAGCCCATATTCCTTTTTTATCGGAGCCGAGCATGAACCAAGACCAACTCAAGCAAGCCGTTGCCCAAGCAGCGATTGACTATATCCTTCCGCATCTTGAGCCACGTAGCATTATTGGCGTCGGCACCGGCTCCACCGCAAACTTCTTTATTGATTTACTCGCCCAGCATAAATATGACTTTGCCGGTGCAGTAGCCAGCTCCGAAGCCACAGCGGAGCGCTTAAAGCAGCACGGCATCAGCGTGCATGATCTGAACAACGTGCAAGAGCTGGAGTTCTACGTCGACGGCGCCGATGAGTGCAACAAACACTTAGAGTTGATCAAAGGCGGTGGTGCGGCGTTAACCCGTGAAAAAATTGTTGCCGCCGTGGCCAAGACTTTTATTTGTATCGCTGATGACAGTAAAAAAGTTGCAACCTTAGGTGAGTTTCCCTTACCGGTTGAAGTGATCCCCATGGCACGCAGTTATGTCGCGCGTGAACTGCTGAAACTCGGTGGCGATCCGGTCTATCGCACTGGCGTCGTCACAGATAACGGCAATGTGATTTTAGATCTACACAATATGCAGATCACTGACCCGCGCGGCCTAGAAGAAAAAATCAATGCGTTGGTCGGCGTGGTGTGCAGTGGTTTATTTGCGCAACGCCCAGCGGATGTTTTACTGCTGGGCACCAGCAGCGGCGTCGAAACCTTAGTGCGCGAAAAGTAAGACAACACCTCTAGGCTGCAGATAGTGCAGCCTAGAGTACTGAGCAAGCCGCGCTTAGCGGGCTAAAATCTGCCGTGCTTGCTCGCGGATTGCCTCACGCCACTCCAGCGGTTCCAGCACATCAAAGCGCGCGCCAAAACCCTGCAACCACCAAAAGGTTTGTTGATCATTGGGCACTACGGCAGTCAACTCAACCCAGCCATCCGCTTGCGGCGCCGATAACTGCTGCTGCTCACTCAATGGCGTCTCACTGAGCATCCGCGCGGCATCTTGATCAATACGTGCGCGCAAAGTCACCCAAGGTTCTGCACCGTCAATGGCATAACCAAAACCGCCGGCATCAATATAGCGCTGCACATCAAAATCTATTTTGGCGCGGTAAGCTTCGGGACTGGGCGTAGCCTGTAAAATACGCTGCAAGGGAAACTGGCGAATATCGTCATACTCTTTCACCGTAGCCAACACATAAGTCACATTATGCCGCGCCACTAAGCCTTGCGGATGCATGGTGTAGGTTTTCGCTTGCGTGCTGCTGCGCGCCATATACTGCACTTCCAGCGCCTGCCCCAGCAGCAAGGCTTCAGTGACCGCTTGCCAAATCGATGGCTCCACCCGAGCCGGCAATAAGGCTTTGCCATTGGCAATGGCGCGTACTTTATCGCCCCATTTAGAAAAGCTGTTGCTGCCTAAACTGTCTAAATACTGGCGGGCGATTTGAAACTGCACACTGAGTTGATCAACCGCCACTTGCGGCAGTAACCCTTTAATATGCTGTTCGGCCAGCACCATGGTCAGCGCCGTGGCTGGATCAAGCGCAGGTAAATTACTTTGATAATCAGCGACGAAGCTCCAACGATAGGGCTTGCTGTCACGATTGCACACCAACGGAAAAAAAACCGACATGCGTTCAAGGTCACGCTGAATAGTGCGCATATCAACGGTAAAGCCACGCTCTTCTAAGAAGGCTTTAATCGTAGTGGTGGCCTTAAAATGCGGCTCGCGTGGAATCAATTGCAGCATGGCTAAATGTCGAAATAAAGTGTCGCGAACGGCCATCTAGAGTATCCCTTCTATGGTAAGTACAGCCTGAGTCACCTTTAACGCTCAGTCAGCGTCGGGCTGCTTTTTAAAAACGTAAAATAAATTAGGCTCGCTCACAATATAAATTGTGCCTTGCCCATCCATTGCGACACCTTCAGCTTGTTTAATACTGCGCGTTAAGCCATTAAAGCCCATCGCCAAGCTCATAAAACTCACCGGATGACCTTGTTCATCAAGCTCTAACAACATACGTGACTCATCGGATAATACCAAGAGGTGCCCGGTGCGTTGATCAATCGACAATGACGAAAAATCACGCATAAAAACCTGTTTTGACGGCAACTCTTGCAGCGGTTCTAAAGACGCCATCGGCACATGCCCAGCTTCTGGAAAAGGCAAGCTGAATAAACCAAAAGGGCTGCGTTCTTTAGCAAATAACATACGCTGCTGACGCGCGTCCCAAGCCACACCCTCAAAACCTTTATTGCCGCCAAAATCACGGCCTAAACTGAGCGGCGTGAGCTCTGCCGCATCAATAAACTGCGCATCTAATGGCAGATAAAACATCAGCAACTGACCGCGACGCTCATCAATAATGGCAATACGGCCATCGCTGAGCACCTCAACCCCTTCCGGATCAGAAAAATTGCGCAACTCCACCACGCGCAGCACTTCACCCGCTAAGGACAGCTCGACTAATTTGGGTATTCTTCCGGTCACAGTAAACAAAGTATTGCTCAGCGGACTCCAGCTTAAACCTGAGGTTTCCGCGTCGGCTAAACCGGCCAAAGGCTTCGCTTGAATCACTGCACGATAACCCGGCAACCAAATACTATCGGCTTGCCGCTGCGCACTGGTCTGCTGCTCCTGCCATAAAAAGAGTAAGCGATCATCCCAGTGTAAATAATGCAGCAACGCCCCAACGAAAGTGGCAGCAACAATAAGCCCAGCCCATAATTTAGGACGCTGTTTGATCACTGTGAACATGTTGACAGCCTTGTAAATTAACGATTTAAAATAATGAATTAAATACACCGCAAGCCAGCAACTAGGGCCGCTGCTTATGGCGCGCTACATCCTACTGCGAAAATCTAACTTGCGTCCAAGACAATCGCTATACTCTGTCTATTGTTTATTTGGAGATTTCCATGTCCTTGCCGTCTTTACGCTTAAAATCCAATGCTGATCGCCGTTTACGCAGCGGCCATTTGTGGCTGTATAGCAATGAAATTGATACCAAACTGTCACCCTTAAGCGATTTTAAAGCCGGTGATCAAGTGATCGTAGAAACCGCATCAGGCAAAACCATGGGCGTGGCGGTGATGAGCCCACAAACTCTAGTGTGCGCACGCTTAATCTCCCGTGACACAGAGCATCAACTCGACAAGTCTCTGTTAGTCCACCGCCTCAATGTTGCCTTGTCATTACGCGAGCGTTTATTTACTGCGCCTTTTTACCGGCTGGTGCATGGTGAAGGCGATTTATTACCGGGTTTAGAGATCGATCGCTTTGGCGATATTATCGTGGTGCAAATCACCGCCGCCTGCATGGAGCCGCACAAAGACATTATCCTGGAAGCCTTAATTCAGGTCTGCAAACCCACTG
>CANRHT010000083.1 GCA_947630465.1 uncultured Pseudomonadaceae bacterium | reverse complement strand
TAAGTGCAGATAAAGGAGCTTTATGAGTCTTTCAGATCTATCGGCATCTGCTATAGCAGAAGAGCTCGGTGAGCGTTTAAAGCAAGCGCGGCTGAATCAAAACCTGACCCAGGCAGAAGTTGCTGAGTCTGTTGGCGTGAGTCGCAAACAGGTTATCAATGCCGAAAAAGGCAAGGCTCAACTTGAGATGTTTGTAGCTATTTTGCTCGCATTAAATCTAACCGGCCATTTGGAACTGTTCTTGCCCAAACAACAGATATCTCCGTTGCAGCTTGCCCAGTTGCAAGGTCGACAGCGACAACGCGCTTCAGGACAAAAAACAGTAGATGAAAAGGGTGAGCCTCAGTGGTAAGCGGGATGATTTCGTGCGTGCAGACTTTTATTCATTAGAGAGGCTGAGCCCGCTTTTTAGCCGAAGTTTTATTAACAGTGTTATTGATGAAATTATCGAAAAGGTGGCCTGCTGGGAAAGACTAGCGACTGAGGCTCAAGTGCCGCGAGTGCTGATTGATGAAGTGGCGCAAAATCTTAGGTTGGGTATTTAATGACGACAGCTGCAAGCAGCTGCTAAGTATCCGGCAGGTTAAGGCCGTTGAGGGGCAAGTGAGTACGTTTAGCCGTTAGTTTAATATAAACTATATTCAGTGTTGATTTGATTTTTACCTGTTAATATAAATTATATTATTCTTTAATTGGCGGTGCTGTGCGTGCAAAATATAAGTCTAATGCGTCCTACAGAGGTTGTGCTTGAGCTCGGTGCTCGCTTGCAGCAGCATCGTCTGCGACAAAATTTAACTCAAGCTGAATTGGCGCAACGCGTTGGTATCTCTGTGCCAACGGTTTCTAATCTGGAAAACGGTAAAAATACATCGCTAGAAACCTTTATTGCCGTGGTGTTTGCGCTTGGTTTGCATCAAGAGCTGCAGGAATTGTTCAGCAAGCGCACTATGACTATTGCAGAGTTGGAGCAGTTGTATGCTGAGCCAAAACGTCAGCGGGCAAGTTCAAAAAACGTCACCGCCAAGCCTGTGCCTGAGGGGTCGAGTGACATTCCAAACAGAAAATCTTCTCAGCCTCGCTCAAGGCTATGGGATAAAACGCTGTTTAACTCTGATGGTGTGGGTGATAAATAATGGTCGCTCAAGTTAAGGTGTTTTATGAGGGCTGGGGTGAACGCTGGCACTGGGGAACCTTGGCCATGGCGAGCGAGCCTCATTCGCCAATTTTGTTTGAGTACAGTGAGGAGGCGTTACGACAAGGATTAGAGCTGTCAGCGCTATATTTACCTTTAAGTCCGCGCGCATACTCTGACTTCCCAAGCTTTAATGAGCACTTGCCAGGTGTGCTAGCCGATGCGCTGCCCGATGGCTGGGGGCGCTTGCTGATGGATAGACTGTTTCGACAGCGTGGGCTTGATCCTAATACAGTTACGGTATTAGAGCGGCTCACCTATATCAGTGATACCGCCATGGGTGCTTTCTCTTTTCATCCTGAAGTATCTATCACAGACAAAAGTACTGAAGAAATCCCCCTTGATTTATTAGCGCGCGAAACGCAGGCGGTGCTAGCAGGTGAGGACACCGAGTTGCTCGCTCAGCTGGTGGATATCGGTGGCTCGCCGCAAGGTGCGCGCCCCAAAGCTTTGGTGTATCGCAATAGCGCCAGTCAGCAAACCAGTACAGTGGCTTTTACAGGGGCTGAGCCTTGGCTGATTAAGTTTCCGGCTAGAGCTGAACATGCTGAAGTCTGTGCTATTGAGTATTTGTACGCTGCTTGTGCTTTTCAATGCGGGATTGAGGTGCCAGAAGTTGAGTACTTTGATTTAGGTGCAGGATTGGCGGCATTTGCTGCGAAACGCTTCGACCGCCAAGGCGATCTTCGCATCCCAATGCACTCGCTGGCAGGTTATTTGAATACTGATTTTCGTATTCCGAACTGTGATTACGATACATTTATTCGCGCCACTGGGCATATCACCTCTAATAATATGCAGGAAATACAAAAAGCGTTTGTACGTACTGTATTTAATGTGGTGTTTAATAATCGCGATGATCACACCAAGAATTTCTCGTATGTGCTGAATGAAAAGCGTCAATGGGTCTTAGCGCCCGCTTATGATCTGACCTATAACGAAGGGCCTAAGGGGTATCATCAAATGAGTGTTATGGGTGAGGCGCAGGCTGTTTCAAGGTCAGCGCTTGTGGCTTTAGCTAAGGTGGCTCATATACCTGAGGCGGAAGCCAAACAAATTATTGAGCGCTGTGCGACTGTAGCCAATCAATTCTCAGCCCTGTGTCATGAATACTTTGATGGTGTCATTCGCATTGCTACGATAAAGCATATACAAAAGGCACTTGCTCGAAATATCTCGGCCATTTCCAGCTGATAGTGTCTGCTAATCGATAAATTGCGCTACCATCGGCCCGCCACTGATCTACTACAAGCCATTAAAAGGACGTTCCATGCTGCCCTCGCTCATTGCCCGTGAAATCAAATCCGAGCTCGAAAACTTTCTCTCCAGTAGTTTTCCGATGACCACCGCAGGGTTTCAAGGGCAGGGTAATGCTGGCTTGATGGAGCAGTTTCTGCATGATCCAGAGCATCCAGATAATCTGCTTAAAGGTCCATGGCTGGAAATAAAGCTGCCATTTCGTACCGCATCCGGCAGCGCAGAGTCGCCACTGACTCATGTACAGTTGGGTTTTGCACCTTATATGCATCAGCAACGCTCGTTTGAGCGTTTGGCCAGTATGCAGCCGCAATCGACCTTGGTGGCGACCGGTACCGGTTCGGGTAAAACTGAGTGTTTTTTATATCCGATTTTAAATTATTGCCTGCAAGAGCGTCGCCAAGGCATTAAAGCCATTATTGTCTACCCGATGAACGCTTTGGCCACTGACCAAGCCCGGCGTTTTGCTAAGGAAGTAGCAGGGTTGTCGTCGCAATTAACCGTCGGCATGTTTACTGGTGATGGTGGTTCGGACTCGCGGATGATGAGCCCCGAACAGGTTATTACCAACCAAGACACCTTGCGTGATAACCCGCCAGATATTTTATTAACCAACTATAAGATGTTGGATTTTTTGCTGATGCGGCCTAAAGACCAGCGCTTATGGCGGCATAATTTGGGCACTCAAGATTTGCTGCGCTATTTAGTCGTGGATGAGTTGCACACCTTTGATGGGGCGCAAGGGACTGATTTAGCCTGTTTGATTCGTCGTCTACGCGATAAGTTACAGCTGCAAGATAACCTGGCATGTGTCGGCACTTCCGCAACCATTGGTGGTGAGGGCGCGCGTCAGCAGTTAGCTGAATACGCCAGCCAAGTGTTTGCCACAGAGTTTTCGCTCGACAGTATTATTCTTGAAGACCGCGTGTCGGTGGACGAATACCTTGAGCAGTTCCAACAGCACGCACACAGCAATATAAATCCAGTACCGGAACTACGCGCGGACTGGCCTGAGGTCTATGAGCAAGAGCTGCTACCGGGTGCCTTGCCGCAGGGCGTGTACTTACGCCGTCAAGCGGAGCTGTGGTTTGCCTCTGATTTAGCCTTAGACAGCACTAACCCTGCGCACTATAAAGCGGCCTGCGTCAGCTTGGGCGAATACTTGCATCAGCACACCGCATTTTTAAGTCTGCTGCGCGCCGCCAGTCAGTTGGTTGATGTGCGCCAATTAGCCCAACAGTGGCAGCAGGACTTTGCTTTATCTAGCACTGAGTATGCGTTGGCTTTGCTCGATAGCCTTACTGCGCTGATTTCTACCGCGCGAGTTTGGGCCGATGAATCGCAGAGCAAAGTACGGCCTTTTTTACAGGTACGGGTGCAACTGTGGCTGCGTGAGCTACGGCGTATGTTGGCCAGTGTTGATCGTCAGCCGCGCTTGGTGCATTCCGATGATTTAATCGATCCTACTCAGCCGTTGCATTTGCCGGTTATACATTGCCGTGAGTGTCATTCGGCAGCCTGGGGTGCGATGCGTACCCAAGGTGAGCGTTCTATCAATCCTGAGCTGTCGAGCTTTTATGCCGGTTGGTTTGCGCAATCACCAGATTCAGTGCTCTTGTATCCGTTAGTTGCCGGTGAGGATAAACCGGCGAACGGCTCACGGTCCGATGAAGTGCTGAACTTATGTACCCAGTGCTGTGAGTTAAGGCCCACGCATCAAGACCACTGTCAAAACTGCGATAAGCCGATGCTTAAAGTGTGGTTGCCGCATTTGGTTAAACAGGTCGAACGTAAAGGCCAGACTAAAAACATCCGCAGTGATGATTGCCCGCGTTGCAGCGCCAGTGGCAGCCTGCTGATTTTAGGTTCGCGTGCGGCCAGTTTAGCCAGTGTGGCGATCAGCCAAATTTACGGTTCGCACTGCAATGATGATCATAAGCTGATTGCTTTTTCTGATTCTGTGCAAGACGCCGCGCACCGTGCTGGTTTTTTTGGTGCGCGCACTTATGCGCAAACGGTGCGCCAGGCGCTGGCCCATGTGGTGCGTCAAGAAGGCGATAACATGGCGCTGTCGCGTTTTATTGAAGAAGTACCACGTTATTGGCAGCGCAAGCTCGATAATAACGCGAGCTTTGTTGGCACTTTTATTGCGCCCAATATGCAGTGGTTGTCCAGCTACCAGCAGATGCTGACTACACAGGGTGCAGAGGTCAGCGATGATTTGTTGCACTTGGTCAGTCAGCGTTTGCGTTGGGAAGCGCTCACAGAGCTGGGTTTGCGCTCGCGCATTGGTCGCACGCTAGAGCGCTCGGCGGTCGCGGTGATTCAGCCTGATCCAACTGCATTAAATGGCTGCGTGCGCACCTTGCTTAAGCGTTGGCAAGAAGAGCTGGGGCAGTTGCGTGATCTAAAGCCTAAGCAAGTGCAGACGTTTTTATTGGGTTTTTTACACCGCTTGCGTCAGCACGGTGCGTTTTATGATCCGGTGTTAGAGGGTTATGTGCGCGAGGGTGGCACGACATTTTTATTAAAACGCATCCCGTGGCTGCCAGGTTATGGCTTTTCTGCACGCCCGCCGGCAGCGCTCACACTGGCTCCGGTCAGCAGTAGTTTTCAAAATCTGGTTGGCAATGGCTCGCAGTGGTATCAGCACTGGTTTAATAAAACCGTTGCCGCTGGCGATGAGTTTTTCGCCAGCGCTGAATATGAACAGGCCATACGGATTTTGCTGACGGTATTGAGTAAAGGGCAGTGGCTTAAAGAGCTGGCTACCAGCAAGGGCGAGAGTGCCTGGCTGTTACAAACGGAGCGTTGGCAGCTGGTGACAGCGGTGGCCAGTTTTGCCTGCGACAGCTGTGGTAATCGCCAAACCATTGCCGCCCAGCAACAAGCGGACTGGATGCACCTGCCGTGTTTGCAGGCCAGCTGCAATGGCCACTATGTGCCGGTCAACAGTGGCCAACAAGGGCAGTTGGCTTATCGTACCTTACCCAAACGCTTGGTCACCAGTGAGCACACCGGCTTACTGGAAGGCAAAGAGCGCTTGGCGATTGAAAAATCCTTTATTTATGGTGATAAAGCTTGGGATGTAAACCTGCTGTCCGCCACGCCCACTTTAGAGATGGGTATTGATATTGGTGATTTGTCAGCAGTGTTGCTCTGTTCCGTGCCGCCCGCGCAAGCCAACTATTTGCAACGTATCGGTCGAGCAGGGCGCAGCAACGGTAATGCCTTGGCGCTGACCATTGCCAATGGTAATAATCACGACAATTACTTTTATAATGAGCCGCTAGAAATGATTGCCGGCGATGTAGCCACGCCGGGTATTTTCTTAAATGCCATGGCGGTGCTTGAGCGTCAGTTGATTGCCTATTGTTTTGATCGCTGGGTCGCCACCGGTGTCAGCGAAGATGCCATCGCGCCAACCTTGGGTGCAGTCTTAAATGGTTTGCAGCAGGCCAAAGACGCAGCAGTACAGCGTTTTCCTAATAATCTGCTGAGTTTTATTGATGAGCAGCAAGAGCCGTTACTTGGCCGCTTTGTCCAATTGTTTAGCGAGCTGGATGATGACGGTCGCGAGCATTTGCGTACCTTTATTGGCTTACAGCCTGCTGCTGGCGAGATTGCTTTAATCACAGCTGAGCAGGGCGAGCACACCCCGTTAAGCTGGCGTATTGTTAATCGTTTGCAAGAGTTGCTTGAGAGCCGTGAAAGCCACCGCAAACGCGCCAATGATTTAAAGAAAAATCATGATGCTTTGCAAAAGCAGCCTGCTGATCCAGCCCGCGATCAGCGTTTGGATGATTTAAGACGCGAGCGTTCAGCCTTGCTGGCGTTGATCAGCAGCATTAATAAGCAACCGACGCTAAACTTTTTTACCGATGAAGGTTTGCTGCCCAACTATGCCTTCCCCGAAGAGGGGGTGACGCTGAATTCGGTCATCGTACGCAAAACAGATAAGAAACAAGATGACTCAGCAGGGGTTCAGCAAAGCTATGAGCAAGTCACTCTTAAGTTTCAGCGTCCCGCCCAAGCAGCATTAAACGAGTTGGTGCCTGATAGTGTGTTTTATGTGTCGGAGCATAAAATCAGTATCGAACAAGTGGATCTGCGCTTATCCACACCCAGTGAATGGCGTCTGTGTCCCAGCTGCCATTACAGTGAAGATGTAACGCTGTCGGGTGATCAGCACAGTGCCTGTCCACGCTGCGGTGATCCCTATTGGGCCGATGTGCAGCAGAAACAGAACATGCTCAAATTACGTCAAGTCTATGCTCGAGCCAATTCGCGTTATGACCGTATCAGCGATGACAGTGATCAGCGCGAGCCAAAGTTTTTCCGTCGTCAGTTATTAATTGATATTGAGCAAAAAAACTGTACTAAGGCGATGCGTATTGATAACCCAGAAGTGCCCTTTGGTTTTGAGTTTGTGCGCAGTGCCACCTTTCGTGAAGTGAACTTTGGTGAGCAGTTTGGTGAAAATAATAGCTTTGATGTTGCTGGGCAAAGCAGTGTGCGCAATGGTTTTCAAATTTGTCGCCACTGCGGCATGGTGCGCCGTAAAAAGCCCAAACCGGGTCAATTTGAGCATGCGTTAGATTGTAAACTGGCCCGTGCTGATAGCGTTGAAACGGAAGCCGATTGGTTTGAAAGCTTGTATTTGTTTCGTGAACTTAAGTCAGAGGCCGTGCGTATTTTATTGCCGTTGGCCGATGTGGCTGAATCTGAGGTGGCGCGTCGCTCGTTGATTGCGGCGATTAACTTAGGTTTAAAAGAGTATTTCCATGGTGCTGTACAGCACCTTGAAGTCACTGAAATGCTGGAGCCTAGCAGTACCGGCAATAAACAGTATTTAGTGATTTATGACCGCATTCCCGGTGGTACCGGTTATTTAAAACAGCTGATGATCAGTCCAGATGCTTTGTTTAGCATGCTTGAGAAAGCACAGCACAAACTCAGCAGCTGCAGCTGTGTCAGTGATGAAAGCAAAGATGGTTGCTACAGCTGCATTTTGGCTTATCGTAATAGCCGTCACCGTCAGGATATTTCCCGTCAAGCCGCGGTTCAGGTGCTGAGTAAGATCCTGCATAACCAAGATAAATTGGTGCCTGTGGACGGTCTGAGTGAGGTGCCAACCAATCATATTTTAGAAAGTGCTTTGGAAGAGCGTTTTGTGCAGGCGCTGGGTAAGCGTTTTAAGGTGATTAAAGAACGCGTTAATAATAAGCCCGGCTACTTGATTGATACGGGCACTATTATGTGGGAGTTGGAGCCGCAGGTTGAGTTTGCTGAAGCAGAGGGTGTTTTAAACACACGTGCAGATTTTGTTCTACGCCCGCACAAGCAAGCACAGCGCAGTAAAGACAATGAGCTGATTATTTACACTGATGGTTTTGAATACCACTGGGATACGCTCACCGATGATGTGCGCAAACGCTTAAGCCTGCTGCGTTCAGGACGTAAGGTCTGGGTGTTGACGTGGGATGACTTGGACTTACACAGCACCGAGCAGGCGGTGAGTATGCCGCAGCTGTTGTTAAGTTGCGTGCAGTTAAACAGCCCTGGGCAGGTGCTCTGGCAAAATTTAGCGCCGCTACATAAGTGGCGCAATGACAGTCAAGTACGAGGGTTATTTGAGCAGGGCAGCTTTGCTTGGCTCACAGCATGGCTAGCGAACCCTGCCACGACACAGCAAGAACTGTTTGAGTCGGCCTTGTGTGCAGCAGTCCTGCAACTTGCGCCCAATGCAGATCTGGATCTGTTGGTTGGGCAGCTAAAAAGCAGCGTAGAGAATTGGCACGAATCTGTATTAACCGCTTTGCCTAATCAAGCGCAGACGTGGAATGTTCAAAGCGATAACGATAATCCTGAGCAAAGCGCATGGCAAATACTGAGTTACCTTGCCCCTGAAGACCGTAAAAGCCTGACCACGCTTAAGCCGCGCATCCATGTACTGCTAGCGCTCAATGACAGTTTGGCGCACAAGCCAACAACTGAAGGCTTTTCTGCTGCGCAGAGTT
>CANRHT010000082.1 GCA_947630465.1 uncultured Pseudomonadaceae bacterium | reverse complement strand
GCCGTGCAAAGGCACTAAAGCCGCTGACCACATCCTCTAAACGCGTGCCCACACCACCGAGAATCAACGCCAAATTCGGCTGCGCACCTCTGGGTAACAACAGCGGCACACCGGAGTTACGCAGTTCACCGGCAAAACGTTTTGGACCGTACACTTCCAGCAACTGCACCACCGGCAAATTCAGCGAACGTGATAACGCCTGACTGGCTGCCACCGGACCACTAAAGCCTTGGGAGAAATTACCCGGGCGGTAATCACCGGCATGCCGCGGTACATCTTGCAGTAAAGACTCAGAATGAATTAAGCCCTCATCCAGCGCCAGCCCATATAAAAAAGGTTTTAACGTTGAGCCTGGCGAGCGCACTGCTTGAATCATATCGACATGGCCAAAGCGCTGCGCATCTTGAATATCCAACGAGCCTAAATACGCCTGCACCGCCATGCTTTCGTGCTCAACCACGATAATCGCTGCTGAAGTGCGCTCCGGTAAACGCGCACGCCAGCCGAGCAACATCTCCTCTAAACGACGCTGCAAGCTGGCATCCAAGGTGGTTTCAATCACTGCAGAACTTTTTGCGGTATTTAAACGCCGCGCCAGCAAAGGTGCTAGAGAAGGCTCGTCACGCGGCGCCAACCACACCCGCTCTTGCAATGCATCGGCAATCGCCGCCTGCGGCCATACATCAAACTGCTGTAAACGCTGCAGAATTTTATCGCGCGCCGCTTGTGCTCGCTCAGGGTGACGATCCGGGCGCAAACGACTCGGCGCTTGTGGTAGTACGGCAAGCAAAGCCGCTTCTGCACGACTGAGGTTCTTTGGTGATTTACCCAAATACGCCCAACTGGCCGCCGCCACACCCTCTAAAGTCCCACCAAAAGGTGCACGATTCAGGTACAGCGTCAGGATTTCATCTTTGGATAAATGCCATTCCAATTGCGCCGTACGCCAGACTTGGCGAAGTTTGCCACGCAAGGTACGGGGATGCGGATCGAGCAAGCGTGCGACCTGCATCGACAAAGTGCTACCACCGGAGACCACGCGGCCACCGCTGAGATTTTGCCAAGCAGCGCGCGCAATCGATAAAGGATTAATCCCAGGATGCTGATAAAACCAGCGATCTTCATAACCGAGCAACGCCTCAAGGTAATACGGCGAGACTTGATCAATGCGCACCGGATAACGCCAGACGCCATTATGATCGGCAAAGCGCCACAGCGGTGTGCCATCCTGTGCCAGCACCACTCGCGCCATATCGTCTTTGGGTAGCGGTAAAGGATCGAGCGCATCGGCCAGCCACAGCAAGCCACAGAGCAGCAACACAGCCAAAGCCAACCGTCGCAGCATCTAGCAACCCCTTAGATAAAGAGTAGCGCCATGCCGGTATGAACGCTCATTCAAGACGCTCTTACACAGAGCTTGCGTATATCTACGCACATATTGCGCTCGACACAGACAGCTCCAGCTCGACTCCACAAAACCATCCATTCGCATAAACCTGTATCATCCCAGCTTATATATTCAACATTACTCTGAGTTTGCACCATGAATGCCGCTAAGCGTTATGAGATTTTTCGTCGTTTTCAAGAAGACAACCCCAAGCCTGAGACTGAGCTTAACTACAACTCACCCTTTGAGTTACTGATCGCGGTTATTTTGTCCGCGCAAGCCACTGATGTGGGCGTTAATAAAGCCACCGACAAACTCTTCCCTGTCGCTAACACGCCCGAAGCCATGTATGCCTTAGGTTACGAGGGTTTGTGTGAATACACCAAAACCATCGGTTTGTACCCCACTAAAACCAAAAACGTTTTAGCCACCTGCCGTTTATTGATTGAGCGCCACAACAGCCAAGTCCCTGATACTCGCGAAGCATTAGAGGCTTTGCCCGGTGTTGGCCGCAAAACCGCTAACGTGGTGCTCAACACCGCTTTTGGTCAAGTGGCCATGGCGGTGGATACGCATATTTTTCGTGTCAGTAACCGCACCAATATCGCACCCGGCAAAAACGTTTTAGAGGTGGAAAAAAAGCTGCTTAAAGTCATTCACAAGGATTTTATTTTAGATGCGCACCACTGGTTAATCCTACACGGTCGCTACGTTTGTCAGGCACGCAAACCGCGCTGTGGCAGTTGTCGGATTGAAGATTTGTGTGAATTTAAACAGAAAACCTCTGACGATTAGCTTTAATGATTAAAATCAATCAAACCCATTGAAAAAATCTTTTTTACCAAAGCTGTTTTTATGGTTATAAGGTGCGCCAACGGAAACTCCCGTGTGCGAGGCTCAAACCATGAGTAAAGAAGACTTAGAGTTAGACGACGATTTTATTGCAGAAGACGCTGAAGAGATTGAGGATGAAGCACCCGCCGAAGCCACTAAAACCAACCTCACCAAGCGCCGTGTGATTGATAATTTACTCGAAGAGCGCCGCTTAAAAAAGCAGCTGGCCGAGTATGACTTTGATTTAGATTGATACACAGCCAGGAGCGCGGTTTAATTTGACCGCCCCAAGATAGCGGGCCGCTGGCCCGCACTTACACATCCATCAGCCTCACGTGCACACCCACTGTAGGTCGCGCATTTATGCTCGACATACCACTGCTAGTGTATTTACACCGAAGTCGGACATAAATATCCGACCTACAAATACAGCAAACTCATCATGGACTGCCGCGTCGCTGCGCTCCTCGCAGAGACAAGGCGCTGTCTTTGCGAACACAGTGAAGCAATCCACCTTGCAAACCTGCATAACCACTGTAGGTCGCGCATTTATGCTCGACACACCACTGCTCGTTTGTTTACACCGATGCGACAGATGTGAGCCCTCTCCTTACATCAAAACCCAGCAATCTGTAAATAACTACTGGTAATCGCATCACCCCAAATCAAGGCAATCCAACCCGCCAACGCTAAATACGGCCCAAAGGGCAACGGATTACCATAGCCTTGACGCTGCAAGCGCAAAATAATAATCCCCAGCACCGCGCCAACCACCGATGACAATAAAATCGTCAATGGCAACACTTGCCAGCCGCCCCACGCACCGATCAGCGCCAGCAATTTAAAATCGCCGTAACCCATGCCTTCTTTGCCGGTGACCAGCTTAAACAACCAGAAGATCGACCATAAACTCATATAACCCAACACCGCGCCCCACAAGGCATCCGGCAAACTGGTAAACATACCCAAGTTATTCAGGATCAAGCCCAGCCACAACAACGGCAACACCAAGGTATCGGGCAGAATCTGATGATCAGCATCAATCAAACTCATGGCCAGCAAACCCCAAGTCAGCACCAGCATCGCTAAGGCTTCCCAACTCACGCCATACTGCCAAGCAATCACACCCGACAACACACCACACGCCAACTCCACCAGCGGATAACGCACGCTGATCGCCTCTTTGCAGCCTGAACACTTGCCACGCAAAAACAACCAGCTAATAACCGGGATATTCTCCCACGCTTTAATCTCATGCCCACAATGCGGACAACTGGAGTTCGGCAGAATCAAGTTAAAAGTCTCGCCTTCCTCTTGCGCAGGCATCTCTAATACTTCACGCGCCTGCTTGCACCAGTCGCGCATCAGCATCTTGGGTAAGCGATACACCACAACATTTAAAAAACTGCCGACTAATAAACCTAAAACCAGTACACAGATAATAAAAATGGCCGCATTAGCGACCCAAAACTCAAGAATACTCATACAAATACCGTTTAAAGATTAAATCAACGCACCCTGTAGGTCGCGCATTTATGCTCGACATATCGCAGACTATGCATTAGCTACCAAGTCGGACATAAATGTCCGACCTACATGTACAGCAAGCCCAAATTGGACTGCCACATCGCTACGCTCCTCGCAGAGACAATGTTACTCCGGGAGCGCGGGCCGCTGGCCCGCATTTGTATCACCACAACTTGAACCGCAACTCTGCCGGACATAAATGTCCGACCTACAGATGTCCGACTTGCTCTTAAACCACCGCACCCAACTGGAAGATTGGCAGGTACATAGCAATAATCAAACCACCGACCAACACACCAAGCACCGACATAATAAGTGGCTCCATCAGCGCGGTTAAACCATCCACCGCGTTATCCACTTCCGCCTCGTAGTGGGTGGCAACTTTATCCAACATTTCATCCAAAGCACCCGACTCTTCACCAATCGCCGTCATCTGCAACGCCATGGAGGGAAACACACCCGTACTGCGCATCGAGAAGTTCAGCTGCATACCGCTGGATACATCTGATTTAACCTTCATTACCGCATTTCTGAACACGACGTTACCGGTCGCACCCGCTACAGAGTCCAAAGCATCAACCAAAGGCACACCCGCCGAGAACGTTGTCGCCAATGTACGGCCAAAACGCGCTACTGAAGATTTATAAATAATATCGCCCACCACAGGCGCTTTTAGCAGCATACGGTCAACGCCATCACGAAACTTTTCTGATGTTTTGTGTACATGCTTAAAAATAAATGCAGCCGCAACACCCGCGACCACAACTATCCAGCCATCGGCTTGTAAAAACTCTGAGATACCGATTACAAACAAGGTAAATGCTGGCAATTCAGCACCAAAACTCGAGAAAACCTCTTGGAACTGCGGTACTACTTTAATCAGTAGAATCGCCGAAACAATCACCGCAACACCAATAACAGCCAGCGGATAGTTCATGGCTTTTTTAATTTTAGCTTTCAGCGCTTCTGTTTTTTCTTTATAGGTTGCCACGCGATCAAGCAAAGTTTCCAGTGCACCCGACTGCTCACCTGAGTCAACCAAGTTGCAATACAGATCATCGAAATACTGTGGATGCTTGCGCAGCGATGATGCAAAACTATTACCACCGGCTACATCTTGCTTCACCGTATCCACCAGTTTGCGCATATTGGGGTTATCAACCCCCTCAGCAATGATGTCAAATGACTGCAGCAAAGGCACACCCGACTTCATCATGGTAGCCATTTGTCGGGTGAAGATCGCGATATCCATTGGTTTGATCTTTTTGCCAGCACTAAACAGCTCGATACCTTGCTTGCGCACCTTAGTCGGGTTAATCCCCTGCTTGCGCAATTGCGCTTTAACTAAAGCAACATCTTGCCCCGCCATCTGCCCTGACATAGGCGCACCTTGGCGGCTTTTGCCCTCCCACTTGTACATACTGGTTTTTGGTGTTTTCGCCGCCATGGTTTAATCCTTAGTTACACGGTTAACTTCTGCAAGACTGGTTACGCCCTGCATGACTTTTTGTAATCCCGATTGACGCAAGCTATTAAAGCCCTCTAGACGCATCTGTTTATCAATGTCGATCGAGTTACCGTCCTCCATGATAATCCTTTGTAGCGCCGGCGTGATTTGAACCACTTCATATATTCCGACACGGCCTTTATAACCGCCATTGCAATTATCACAACCTTTAGGGCCATACACCTTAAAAGTACCGATTTGCTCTGGGGTAAAACCCTCTTTCGCTAGCGCCTCATCAGGCACCGGTACTTCCTGCTTACAAGCACAGAGCCTGCGCCCCAAACGCTGAGCAATAATCAGGTTAACTGAAGTCGCCAAGTTAAACGCTGCTACCCCCATATTACGCAAACGCGTCAGGGTTTCTGCCGCACTATTGGTGTGCAAGGTCGACATCACCATGTGCCCGGTTTGCGCAGCTTTAATGGCGATTTCAGCGGTTTCTAAATCTCGAATCTCACCGACCATGATCACATCTGGATCCTGTCGCAAGAAAGCACGCAGTGCGGTGGTAAAATCCATACCCTGCTTAGGATTAACGTTAACTTGGTTCACACCTTCAAGGTTAATCTCAACAGGGTCCTCAGCGGTGGAGATATTTACATCCACGGTATTGAGAATATTTAAACCCGTATACAAGGATACGGTTTTACCTGACCCTGTTGGTCCAGTAACTAAAATCATGCCCTGTGGCTGCTTGAGCGCATTCAGATACAACTCTTTTTGTTCAGGCTCATAACCCAGTGAATCAATGCCCATTTTCGCACTTTCGGAATCGAGAATTCGCATCACGATTTTTTCGCCCCACAAAGTGGGTAAGGTATTAACGCGAAAGTCGATGGATTTATTGGCTGACACTTTTAGCTTAATGCGCCCATCTTGGGGTTTGCGCCGCTCAGAAATATCCATACTGGCCATGACTTTTAAACGTGCAGAAATACGGTCGCGTAATTGAATCGGTGGACGCGCTACTTCATGCAACACCCCATCGGTACGAAATCGTACCCGATAGTTTTTCTCATAAGGCTCAAAGTGCAAATCCGAAGAACCACCTTTAATCGCATCACTGAGCATTTTGTGTACAAAACGCACCACCGGCGTTTCATCAGCTTCTTCAGTTTGTGCAGGCCCCTTCGACTCAGTCGGTTCTAAATCAAAATCATCTAACCCCGCATCATCCAAGCCTTCTAAACCGCCGGTGTCCGACTGATACAACTTATCAATCGCTTGCCCGAGCTTATCGTCTTCGACCAGCAGCGCTTCAACCGTCATACCCGTACCAAACTGCACATCATTAATGGCTTGGTGATTACCGGGGTCGGAAATAGCAATAAAAAGTTTATTGCCACGCTTAAATAAGGGCAATACGCGGTGCTGACGTGCTAGTTTTTCCGTAACAATCTCTTTTGGAAACACCTCAGTATTCACCGCGCTTAAATCAAAAAACGCCACACCAAACTGATCTGCCGCTAACTCCATCAAGACGCGACTTTTAACTAACTTATTTTGCACCAACCAAGTGACTAACGGCGT
The DNA here is from genome assembly GCA_947630465.1 of uncultured Pseudomonadaceae bacterium. Lineage (GTDB taxonomy): Bacteria > Pseudomonadota > Gammaproteobacteria > Pseudomonadales > Pseudomonadaceae > Denitrificimonas. The sequence continues at coordinate 1,703 of CANRHT010000082.1, read as the reverse complement.
TTGATTGCGCTTGGCCTGCAGCACCGCATCCTGCGCTTTTTTCTCATCGAGTAACCCAGCTTCGACCACCTGACGGGCCAAGCCGATTAAATTGACACTATCATTCATGCATTTCGTCCTGTGCGCATTGCTATAGGCATAATGCCGCTACTTATAGCCTAAATCAGCCCCCCGTGCCAAACCCTGTGCACGTTTTTGTGCAGATGCTTGATCTGTGTGCGATTTCAACAGGGTAGGCTAGCAAAATACACACCGCACAAACGTCACCAAAAACGTCAATTTGTAACGAAAACAAAGAGCTTTTAGGGATGACAGTACGGGTTAGCACACAGCCTCCCACCGCTGGAAACAACGTCTATACTGTATTGCGACAAGATAAAACACGGTGACACGGAGGTTGCCATGCGCAAAAGTAATACCCAAGAAGATCACGACAGTCCATGGAAAGGCGCACTAGAAGTCTTTTTCCAGCCTTTTATGGATTTTTTATATCCCCAAATCGCGAATCTAATTGACTGGCATCAACCAATTGATTTTCTCGATAAAGAATTGCAAAAAATCACTCGCAAAGCTAAAAACTCACGACGCTATGCAGACAAACTGGTTAAAGTGTGCTTTTTAAACGGCAGCGAACAATGGATTCTTATTCATATTGAAGTGCAAGGCGCACCGGAAGCAGATTTTGCTGAGCGTATGTTTATCTACTACTACCGCATTCGTGATCGTTATCAGAAACCAGTGATCAGCTTGGCAGTACTGACCGACACTCAGCCCAGTTTTCGCCCCAACTATTACAGCGATACAATTGCCAGCTGCAGCATTCGTTTTGAGTTTGAAACAGTCAAATTGCTTGATTGGCAGGATAAGACAGATCAGCTACTGCACCACGACAACCCCTTCGGCCTACTCATCGCTGCGCAACTCACAGCAAAGCTGATCAAAGACGGCAAGAACCGCGTTGATAATTTGATTGGCTATTATCGACTCGCTGCTAAAAAGAAATTATCTCGCGAACAGGTCACGCAACTCGTGGTCTTTTTAGAGTGGATCGTAGCACTACCCGAAGACCTAACCCCATACTACAATGAGCAACTAGAACACCTCGAAGAGGATAATAAAATGACGTATATCTCAATCATTGAGCGCCAGGGGATTCAAAAAGGGCTTGAAAAAGGCCTTGAGAAAGGCATCATGCAAGGTGTTGACCAAGGTCGTATCAGCACACTGCAAAGCACTTTGCAAAAGCTCTTACAGCTCAAGTTTGGTGAACCAGCAGCTGAATACGAGCTGCGCTTAATTAAAGCTGAAGAAGCCGAACTGACATTATGGACTGAGCGCGTACTCTTTGCTGACAGCATTGAAGCGGTATTTACGCAGTAGTTATATAACAAACCGTATTTGCGAACCTAGTGAAGCAACCCACCCTACAAACAGTGCAATGCCATGGACTGCCACGTTGCTACGCCACTCGTAGAGACGGTGGCGTATTTGTGGGCATTATCAGTCAGCTCAAGCGCTACGAAGTATTCCAATCAGCGCAGTCCTGAAGCTTGGAATACCATTTGGAATACATACAGGGATACAAAACGCTCTGTACTAGAAAAAAACCGATAGACGCCTGAAGCGCTGAAACCCCTGATATACGTGGCTTACAGGCACAAAAAAAGGCGTCCTAGGACGCCTTTAGATGCTTATTTGGTGGA
>CANRHT010000081.1 GCA_947630465.1 uncultured Pseudomonadaceae bacterium | reverse complement strand
TTAATGAAAGGTCAGCCTTTGGCCTACAACAAGGATAACCAAGAAGACAAAGAGCCGTTATTTGATGCCGCTGATACCCTGCGCGACAGTTTGCGCGCCTTCGCCGATATGGTGCCTGCGATTGTGCCTAAGCACGAGATGATGCGCGAAGCAGCGCTGCGTGGTTTCTCAACCGCAACCGACTTAGCCGATTACTTAGTGGGCAAGGGTTTACCGTTCCGTGATTGCCATGAAATTGTCGGTCATGCGGTGGGTTACGGGGTTAAAGAAGGTAAAGATTTAGCGCAAATGACATTGGCTGAATTACAGCAGTTCAGCACTGAAATTGGTGCGGATGTTTTTGATGTCTTGACCTTAGAAGGTTCAGTCAATGCACGCGATCACATTGGCGGTACTGCGCCGGCACAAGTACGTGCGGCAGTGCAGCGTGGTCGTGAACTATTAGCCAGTCGTTAAGCTGAAGAAGCTTGCAGCTGTCAGTCAGAGGAGGTCAGCGTGACGGATAAACCGAGAGATTTACGTTATCAAGTATCGGCGGATCGCTCTTCAGCCACGCGCAAGGTGCGCTATGTGGAAACCAATCAAGGTGACGCCGATGATTGCATGTTGTGTCAGTTGGATGAAGGTGGCGTGCCTGTGGGTGAGTGCGATCAAGATGAGAGCGTTATGCAAGAGCAGTCTGCAATAACAGCACCGGTGGTTGACGATGAAGCCGATGAGCAGTTGGTTGAGGAAGAGTTGTTGCAGGCGATTGAAAACCAACTCTCTGCTCAGCAACCGGCAGCCGTGCAAGCGGTGCTCAATAAGCTGACTTTAGTCGGGCATACACGCGAAGAAATTGTGCAGATGATGGCGCAAGTTTTAGCATGGCAAATCAGTGTCATGTTGGAGGCCGATAGCGCCTTTGATATGGCCGCTTATGAGCGTGCATTACGCGCTTTACCACAACTGCCGGATGCTCCTTAAGCCGCAGCTGTTTTTACCTGAATTTTTATTATTTATAGATAGGCGGAATATATTATGTCGTGGAATCCTGAAATTGTCGCAGAGCTTGAAGTGTTATGCTTATACAACCTAGACAGCACTCAAGAAGGTATCAAGGTGCATAGCAGTGCTGGCGCTGATCGCGTTGCTGCTGCTCAGCGTTTATTTGAAAAAGGTTTAATCAGCCAAGATGACGGCGGTTATTTAACCAGTCTGGGTCTGGAAACGGCCGCACACGCACATGCGGTATTAACTGTTTTATCTGCTGAATAGAGCGATTAAAGAGGTCATGGTTGATATACGTTTAGAAATAGAAGAAGGGATTGATCGACAAGACCTGACTCGTCTACGTAAACGCTTTTTAAGCGTCAACCATGACCGACTGCAACGCGCGAATTTGATTTTGTCATCACGCCAGCAACAAGTGCTGCGCTTATTACCCTTACTGCTGCACGTTAATCATCCTCTGTTGCCGGGTTATGTCTCGGGTGCTACACCAGCAGGTCTCAGTAATTACGAGCCCAGCGCTGATTTAATTCAGGATGCGCAAGCCTTTGCGCGCTCCTTTACCTATAAAGCCCCGCGTGGCTACCATGTTGAACATTCTCTGTATGCCTTATTTCTTATGGGCAGCATCGGCTCTGTGGCTTATGCGCAAGACAGTGATATGGACTTTTGGTTGTGCCATAGCGCAGGATTGTCTGAGCGGCAGTTACAAGAGTTGCGCAGAAAATGCGACTTACTGCATGAGTGGGCGAAAACTCTTGGCGCTAGAATTTATATTTTCCTCATTGAGCCTGAGCAATTTGCCAGTGGCCATGATAATGAGCGACAACTGACGTTAGATGACTGCGGCACCACGCAGCATTATCTCTTGCTTGATGAGTTTTACCGCACTGCGTTATGGCTGGCGGGGCGTACGCCTTTGTGGTGGTTTGTGCCGGTGTATGAAGAACACCGCTATGATGAATACTGCGCTATTTTGTTAGCCAAGCGTTTTGTGCGCAGTGAAGAGGTGTTGGATCTCGGATGTTTAGCGCATATCCCTGCCAGTGAGTTTATTGGTGCGGGGATGTGGCAACTGTATAAGGGCATTGAGTCACCTTATAAGTCATTACTTAAATTGTTATTGATTGAAATTTACGCCTCCGAGCACCCGCAGGTGCAATGCCTGAGTTTGAGCTACAAACAAGCTGTGTATGCCAATCAGCTCAATACGGATGAGCTTGATGCCTATGTGATGCTGTATCGACGTTTGGAAAACTACTTGCAGCAGCGCAATGAGTTGGAACGTTTGGAGTTGGTGCGGCGCTGCTTTTATTTGAAAGTGGGCAAGCGTTTAACCCAAAGCCGTTTACAACGGGTGCGCAGCTGGAAGCGTACTATTTTAGAAGGCTTGACCCAAGAGTGGCAGTGGGATGAAAACCTGCTCAATCATCTGGATAACCGTCACCAATGGAAAGTTGCACAGGCGCAGCAAGAGCGGCGTTTGTTGGTGAATGAATTGATGTACAGCTACCGTTTTTTAAGCCAGCTGGCGCAAAAAATGCAGGCGCAACAAGCGGTGGCTGCGCGTGATCTGGCTGTGTTAGGGCGGCGCTTGTATGCAGCTTTTGAGCGTAAAGCCGGTAAGGTCGAATATTTAAACCCGGGTATTGCACCCGATCTATCTGAAGAAACTTTAACCCTAGTGCAGTGCACACAACAGCTACAAGGCACGACAGAACATGCCTACTGGGGATTGTTTCGTGGAAGTTTATCCGCGCAAGAATGGCCAGATTATGTGCCGCTTAAGCGCGCTAAAGAGTTATTGCCGGTCCTCGCTTGGGCGCATCTAAATGGTGTGATTGATGAGGCTGCTCGGCTCAGTTTGGTTGTGCATGACAGTGATTTAACTGAGCAAGAATTGCGTGGCATTTTACGTATGCTACGCCGTGCGCTGCCGTTGCCCTTTACAACTGCGACAGAAGAGACACTGTTAGCCAGCAGTTATCCGACGACTGTATTGCTGTTGATTAATGTGGGCATTGACCCCTTGCCACAACACAGTCAAGCCAATGTGCATATGGCCACCGAGCAAGTGGATGCACTGGGTTTTTCCGGTATGCGTGAAAACCTGGTCTTAAGCATTGATCAAGTGACTTTAAACAGCTGGAATGAGTTAGTCGTTAGCAGTTTTAATGGCGACAATGCTGTGCTGCAATGCTTGAGTGAATTACTCAATGCCAGCGCTGAGCATTTGGGTGATGTACAGATTCATGTGGGGTGTTTTTGTCGCAACCGTGCGGCCTCTATTATCAAGCGTGTTGAGCAGTTGGTGACGCAAGTTTTTGAAAATGTGGCTCAAGGTGTGGACAGCCGCTACCTCGTACAAATTGAGCAACAGTTGCATGCCTTAGAGTGGCGAGCGGGGCGAGCCGGTTATATGACATTCGCTGATGCTGATGAGTTGCTTGAGTATTTATCGCAGGAGCAAGCGCAGTACATTCGCTGGCGCGTGGATGAGTATGCTTTGCAAGGTCATATCTTGAAGTTTATTCTGCCGGTTGGACGTGCTGATGCTGTGCAGGTTTTTTATCGGGTGCAGGGCGAGCAAGCGCAGATTTATGTCTTGGATGAGCGCAATGGGTTTTGGCAGCATACGCAGCCCTTTATTGACCAGCAAACCTTACTGACACCCTTGCAGCGCTTCTTAAACTCTTTGCTGTATCGGCAAACATTAAGCGAGTCTTTTGCCTCTCAGCAAGCGCAGACTGCACCTATGCTGGTCAATTACCACCGTATCTACCCCGATGGGCAGGACAGCCCTAAGCGCATTGAGCGTTGTCAACTATTAGAGCGCGAGCGCGAGCATACTTTTTATGCTGTGCAGGTGATTTATGAGGAAGACGGTACTTTAACCCTATTTTGTAATCATCAAGAGTTTTCTGAGTTGGAATACGGTGCGCGTTTATATCAGTATGTGGCACGTTATATTTTGAGTATGCGCCAGACTGCGCAGCGTTATCCGTGTTACATCACCGATATCGACTTATCGCAGGTATTGCCCAATAACAGTGTACAAACTGTGCATTTTTTACAGCGTAAAACCATTCTAGAGCGGCGCTTGAACGATGCATTGATGGCGCTGTAGTTGCAGTAACAGGCTTATTCGTCACCGCTTGCGGCGATCATATAAATATAAAAATATAAGACAAGGTTTAAGGTGCCGCACTGAGATCGCTCGCAGCGAGTTCAATCTAAGTGCGCACCTTGATCACTCATTCAGACTTAGCAGCAGTAGATTATAAGCGGCTCAAATCGAACGAATGTTGAGTGTGTGCCAATAAAATCGTGGTCAACATCTGTGCCAAAGTCTCTTGAGTGCCGTTGCAGCGCCATGCTTTGCTGTCACTGTCGTAATCAAAATGAAAACCACCGGTGCGATCAGCAACCCAGAGCTGCTTGAGTGGTTCTTGGCGGCTTAAAATCAACTGATGCTGGTTTTCAAAGGTCAGGGTTAAAATCCCCGCACTGTTTTCGATATCAATGTCGATATCGCTCTCATCGATAATGTCTTCTAAGTGGTGCTGAGTGGTATCAATCAGGTCGTGGAACTGGCTATTGCTCAGGCTCATTACGAGCTCCTTTATATTTTTTTGATGGGCTAAACAGTCGGTATGCATACAGCAAGGGTTTATAGACGCCTCATAATACGTCTTTTTCATAACCTTCCTAGTGCTGACAGCCGAACTGCGCATAGGCAAGGTTATGAGTGGTCGGTATACTCAATGCATTAATAATTTTTACGAAGGATTTACTATGAAGCGCATCATGCTTCCGTTTTTTGTGTTATCACTGATGTTGCTCAGTTTGACAGGTTGCGGGCAAAAAGGGCCGCTGTACCATCCTGATGATGAAAAAGCTGCTCATGAGCACCGTAAAGATCGCTACGAACTCTAAAAGGGGTCTGATATGCAAGCATTTACTTATCAAAAGGGTGAGCTGCACGCCGAAAATGTGGCGTTATCGAGCATTGCGGCGCAGTTTGGCACCCCAACCTATGTGTACTCGCGTGCACATATTGAAGCGCAATACCGCAGTTATGCCGATGCCTTAGAAGGCGTTGAGCATATGGTGTGCTATGCGGTAAAAGCCAACTCTAATCTGGGTGTGCTGAATATTTTAGCGCGCTTGGGTGCTGGTTTTGACATTGTTTCCATCGGAGAGCTTGAACGTGTGCTCGCGGCGGGCGGACAGCCGGAGCGTATCGTGTTTTCCGGTGTGGGCAAAACCCGTGAAGAAATGCAGCGCGCCTTAGAAGTGCGCGTGCATTGCTTTAATGTTGAATCAGTCGATGAGCTGGATCGATTGCAAGAAGTAGCTGCACACTTAGGCGTGATTGCACCCGTCTCGTTACGTGTTAATCCTGATGTGGATGCAGGCACTCATCCGTATATCTCAACCGGACTGAAAGATAATAAGTTCGGAATTGATATCAATACTGCCGAGTCGGTATACATGCGTGCGGCAGTGCTGAGTAATATTTCCATTAAAGGCGTGGATTGCCATATTGGCTCACAACTCACAACGCTTGCACCTTTTTTAGATGCACTGGATCGCGTACTGCTGCTGGTTGATCGTTTAGCTAAGCGTGGCATTAATATCCAGCACCTTGATTTAGGTGGTGGTTTGGGTGTGCGCTATCAAGATGAAAACCCACCGGGTGCCGGCGAATATATGGCCGCTGTGCGTGAGCGTGTAGCAGGGCGTAAGTTGGCTTTGGTGTTTGAACCGGGTCGCTACATTGTTGCGAACGCTGGAGTGCTGTTGACCAAGGTGGAATACCTTAAGCATACCGAGCATAAAGATTTTGCTGTGGTTGATGCAGCGATGAATGACTTATTGCGTCCCGCTTTGTATCAAGCATGGATGGATGTGCAGGCGGTCAAGCCGCGTTCAGGTCTGCCACGTTGTTATGACATTGTTGGACCGATCTGTGAAACCGGTGATTTTCTTGCCAAAGAACGCGAGTTGACCTTGGTGGCAGGTGATTTGCTGTCGGTGAGTTCAGCGGGTGCTTATGGTTTTGTAATGAGTTCCAATTACAACACTCGCGCACGCGCAGCTGAAGTGGTGGTTGATGGTGATCAGGCTTACTTAGTGCGTCGCCGTGAAACAATCAAAGAGTTGTACGCTCACGAAAGTCTATTGCCGGAGTCTTAGTATGCTGTTGCGTTTTACCAAAATGCATGGCTTAGGCAATGATTTAATGGTGCTCGACTTAATCAGTCAGTATGCCTATATCCAACCGCAGCAAATGCGTGCTTGGAGTGATCGACGCTATGGCGTGGGGTTTCGACGCCTAGCGTTGATCGAAGTGCCGCAGCAACCGGATGTGGATTTCAGCTGCCGTATTTTTGATGAAAATGGTGCAGAAGTGGACTGGCTCGCCAGTGACGTCTGTTGCGTGGCGCGTTTGGTCGCCGATAAGCGTTTGATTTCTAAAGCGCAGATGCGAATTGAGTTACGTCACACGGTACTGCAGGTACAAGTGCATGCTGACGGTTCAGTTGCATTGCCATTGCAGCCGCCCGAGCCTTTGCTTGAACCTTTGGCGCTGCCCAGTGTTTTTGTACAGCAACAACAACACCCGTCTTGGTTGCGCGATAGTGATTTCAGTGTGCTGTCATTGTGTGGCTTGCATGCTGTGTTACGTGTGGCCGATATTGCGCAGGTGCCCATTGCAGAGTTGATGGCTGGTTTGGAGCAACATGCTGCTGTGCCGCGTGGTACCAGTATCAGTTTGGTGCATATTCAAGATAGCAGTCATCTGAGTGTGCTGACCTGGCAGTTGGGTGCGGGAGTGATTGACAGTTTTCATCACGGACTGACTGCCGTTGCTGTCACAGCCATTGAACAGGGTTGGGTAAATCAGCACGTGCATGTTGAGATGGTTAACAGTAACGCTAGGGCTTGGTTACAGTGGTCTGCAAACGATCAGTGCGTACAGTTTACCGGTTCGGCGACGCGTATTTATGAAGGACAGATTCGTTTATGAACCAAAAGAGCAAGCCCGTTGCTGCGATCAGTGCAGAACAGGTGGCAACTTACCTGAAAAATAACCCTGACTTTTTTAATCAGCAAGATGAGTTGTTATTGCAGCTGCGTATCCCACATACGCGCGGCAGTTCGATCTCGCTGGTGGAGCGACAAATATCAGTATTGCGTGAGCGCAGTGATGATATGCGCAGCCGCTTAACGGCTTTAATGGATGTGGCGCGCGATAATGATCGTCTGTTCGATAAGGTGCGCCGTCTGGTGCTGGAAATGCTTGAGGCGCAGACGCTGGATGAACTGGTCGGTGTAGTCGACGATAGCTTGCGCCATTCATTTAAGGTGTCGTTTTTTGCTTTAACCTTGTTTAGCGATAAACCTCTCCATGTCGGGCGCAGCACAACGCTGAAAATGGCGCACAAGCATGTCGGTGGCTTGTTGGTGGGTGGTAAAGCCTTTTGTGGCGTGCTGCGCGCTAAAGAATTGCAGTTTTTGTTTGGTAAGCAACAAGCTAGCGAGGTGAAGTCAGCGGCGGTTGTTGCGCTTGAACACAATGGTATACACGGTGTATTGGCCGTGGGCAGTACCGATCAGCAGCGTTACAGTAATTCCGTTGATACGTTGTTTTTAACCTATTTGGCTGATGTGCTGGCGCGTCTTTTGCCACCGATGTTGGCGTCTTTGCGAGCAGTTAAATAAATGCTGATGTATCGAGGTGGCTTGTGCAGGTTCAGTTAGAGGCGTTTTTTACTTACTTGCAAGCGCAGCGCCAAGTCTCGGTACACACCTTAAGTGCTTATCGCAGTGACTTAGCCAAAGTGTTCGAGTTTTCTCAGCGGCAGACACTCAGTGCTTGGGCTGATCTGCAGATTGCGCACTTGCGTGAACTGGTCGCTGAATTGCACAAAGGTGGCTTGTCAGGCCGCAGTATTGCGCGTTTATTGTCGGCGGTGCGGGGGTTATATGCCTATTTAATCCGCGAAGGGCTGTGCCTGCACGATCCTGCGGCGGGCATTCGTCCACCCAAAGGCCCGCGTAAACTGCCCAAAGTGCTCGATGTTGACCGCGCGCAACAATTGCTCGATAGCCCGGTGGCGGATGATTTTTCTGGGTGCCGTGATCATGCGATTTTAGAATTGCTGTACTCTTCAGGTTTGCGCCTGTCGGAGTTGGTGGGTGTTGATATTGTCGATATCGATTTGCAGCAGGGGCTGGTTACTGTGTTGGGTAAAGGCAATAAGCAGCGTTTGTTGCCTGTGGGCAGTAAAGCGATTGCCGCCGTGCAGCGCTGGTTGGTGGTACGAGATCAAGTGAAGTCGGATGATCCCGCTTTGTTTATTGGTGTGCGCGGTCGGCGTATGAGTCCACAATTAGTGCGTGAGCGCGTGCGTTTGGCGGGGGCGCGTGATCTAGGCCAGCATCTACATCCGCACATGCTGCGTCATTCTTTTGCCAGTCATATTCTTGAGTCATCGCATGATTTGCGTGCAGTGCAAGAGTTGCTTGGGCATGCGGATATCAGTACCACGCAAATTTATACCCATTTGGATTTTCAGCATTTAGCGCAAGTTTATGATCAGGCGCATCCTCGCGCGAAACGGAAAGCAACTGAATGAGTATTCGTTTAATTACTTTTGATTTAGATGACACCTTGTGGTCAGTGAAGCCGGTGATTATTGCCGCAGATACAACTTT
>CANRHT010000080.1 GCA_947630465.1 uncultured Pseudomonadaceae bacterium | reverse complement strand
CCACCGGTCATGCGTAGACCATGGCAGGAGCCGCAGTCCTGAATCAGTAGATGTTCAAGTGTCGCTTGGCGCTCATCAGATAACGGCGCTGCCACACTTAAAGAAAGAGTGAGGAATGACGTCATGCATAAGGCCAAAGAATAAAAGACGCGTTTGGTCAGTGTCATGACGTCCTCCTAGGTATTACTTAAGCGTTAAAATCCACTCAGCAAGAATGGTAGCTTCTTCTTCTGTGACTTGGTTAGGTGGCATAGGGATTGGACCCCATAAACCAGCGTTACCATTTTTGATGTGCAGCGCCAGCGTTGCGGCAGCGCCTTCAACATCCGCATTTTTGGCAGCAACATCTTTCAGTGATGGACCTACCAGTTTTGTCTCAATGGCGTGGCAGGCCACACAAGAGTTGCTTTTAAACAGAGTTTCACCATCTGTTGCTAAAGCAGGTTGTACTGCAAATGCAGCACCGAGTGCAAACATTGGTATTAATAGTTTTTTCATGAGTCATTCCTCAAAGCTAATACAAGGTGAGTCAGTCACGACTCACCTCTTAGTGTACTTAGTAGACGTCGTGTTGAGTATTATTAACGTTGAACTTACCGGTCGGAGTGATCAAACGCTTGTCTTTAATCACTTTTTTCAGTTTTAACGTCTTATCGTCAACTACAACGATGGCCGATACCTCATCTTGCTGGCTCCAAACCGAGAACCACACTTCATCACCGGCTTCGTTGTACTCAGGTTGCAACACGCGCTTAACGCCACCGTCGATTTCAGCCCAGTCGCCAATCGGCAGTACTTTGTAACCCGCCGCTAAGTTTTTGATATCAAAAACGGCTGCAGACTGGCTGATCTTTTCATCAGGGTTAAAGGTGGTGTCTAGGTACAAGTTGGTCGATTTAGGGTGAGTTTTGATAAACAGTGAACCACCGCCCTGGCCTTTTAAGGTTGAGACAACTTTCCAAGCATTGTCAGGGTGTTTCTTTGGATCAGTACCAATCAAGGAGATGGTTTCATCACCGAGGTGGCTGGTAGCCCAAACTGGACCAAACTCAGGGTGAATAAAGTTAGCACCGCGACCTGGGTGCGGAATTTTACCCACGTCAACCAGTGCAGCTAATTTACGCTCCTTGGAGTCGATCACCGCCACTTGGTTGGAGTTGTTGGCTGCCGTCATAAAGTAACGGTGTGTGCTATCCCAACCACCATCGTGTAAGAACAGTGACGCACCAATAGTGGTTGTGGTGAGGTTGTTAATGTCTTTGTAGTTAACCAGTAAAATACGACCGGTTTCTTTAACGTTAACAATAAACTCAGGGTGCTCATGCGAGGCGATAATCGCCGCTACACGTGGCTCTGGGTGATATTCTTGCGTGCCGACAGTCATGCCGCGCGTGGAGACAATTTGCAGCGGCTCAAGGGTCTCACCATCCATAATGGTGTACTGCGGCGGCCAGTATGAACCGGCGATCGCGTAAGTATCTTCGTAACCTTTGAACTTAGACGTTTCCACTGAACGCGCTTCGATACCGACTTTAATTTCGGCAACTTTAGAGGGCTCAGGCATCCACAAGTCAATCATATCGATACGCGCATCACGACCAATTACAAACAGGTAGCGACCTGACGCAGAAATACGTGAGATGTGTACTGCATAACCGGTTTCAATGGTTTTGATGATTTCTTTAGTGTCGCCATCAATCAGCGCAATTTTACCGTCATCACGCAGGGTGACTGAGAAAATATTAGGCAGATTGAGTGTGTTCATCTGTTTGGTTGGACGGTCTTCTGGCTTAACCAAGACTTTCCAAGAGTTACGCGTTTCCGACATGCCCCACTCAGGTGGTGTTGGTGGCGTGTGCTGAATGTAGTTGGCCATCAGCGTAATTTGCTCTTTCGTGAGCTCGTTTGATGTGCCCCAGTTTGGCATACCGCCGGGTGAACCGTAGGTGATCAGCGCTTCAAGATAGGCTTGACCGCGGGCTTGGGTAATATCGGGCGTCAGTGGTTTACCCGTAGCACCTTTACGCAACACACCGTGACAACCAGCGCAGCGTTGGAAATAAATTTCCTTAGCCATTTCAAATTCTGAATCAGACAGATCAGGTGCACCTGCCGTACGTATGGTCTTAATGCTAGCTGGGTCAACTGCTGAGGCGGCGCCTTTATAAGCCGCTTCTGCTTCTTCTGGGTTGGCAGCAGCATGGGCAATTGACATGCTCAGTAGCGACATGGACATGGCGGCCACGATACCCGCCAGAAGTGGTTTGCCTGTTATTGACATAGGTTTATCTCCTTGGAGCGACGCTACGCTAGACAACTTTTTAGCGTAAAGCTGTGGGTCACTCTGTTGTTAGTAAGTTGTTGTTTGGCATATCCCGGGTAATTCGTTCGTGCAATTTCATCCTAGAGGCAGGTACAAACATTGCGCTTGATGGCAATCAAGAATGGGGTTTTATCGTCTTAAAACATTGATCTGGGACAGTTAGCGCATACATAAGGAAGGGGTGAACTATGGCGGGCATCGATACAAACAGTCATGCGTTTGACTGTTTTTGGGGTAGATGTGTGCTGTTTTAGCAGGGATGTGGGCTGTGCGCTACAGCGGCCAATATGAGTGCGGGCCGCATCATTAAAAGCTTATGGAGTGATGATGTTGGGCAATTGTTCGGCCAGTTTTTTCACATCCAATGGCGCACGAATAAAGCCATATTGGCGACCATCGGGGCTGATGATCGCAAGATTACCGCTGTGATCAACGGTGTAACGCGGCTTGCTGGTATCGCCCGGAATAAAAGGAATGCTCAGCGTATTACTGAGGGTTTGGATGTCTTGCAATTCGCCGGTGAAACCCACAAAAGTCGGATCAAAATACTGTAAATAGGCGTGCAGTTGTTCACTGCTATCACGGTGCGGGTCGACACTGACCATCACGATTTGTAGCTGATCTTTGACCTCTTCTGGCAAGAGCTTATTCAGTTGGCGTAATTCAGCCAGTGTGGTTGGGCAAATATCAGGACAAAAGGTATAACCGAAAAATACTAAATGCCATTTGTCGGCTAAGTGTTGCGTATTCACCGGCTCACCTGTGGTGCTGACTAATTGCAGCGCAGGTAATTCACGGCTACTTGGTAAAGCAATAATACCGGCCTCGCGTATAGCTGGGGCGGTTTGCTTATTGTGGCTTGAGTACTGACCTATCACTAACCCCACAACAGCCGCCAAGGTGATGGCAGCTAAACTTAAGAGCAGTGTGCGACTGGTAAATAAAGACGGCATAACACTTCCTTTCGGTGTTGAGGTCGATGAGCAGGCTCATTACTGTGACTTATTATAGAGTGATGTGGCGGCCAGGTGCTTGTGTCCAGATGTCGCGCTGCGTTGGCTGTTGGCTATAAAGTCTGTTTGTGCCGAGCGGGTTGATTAACATCCGTGCATCCGTCCGTGTTTGCTTGGCAGCCTGTTACACTGAGCGCCTTCCATTAAGGAGCTTGCCATGTCTGCTCATCCCTTTGCTGCACTGACCCCCGATTTAGTTTTAGATGCTGTGGAAAGTTTGGGGTTTTTAAGTGATGCCCGTGTGCTGGCTTTGAACAGCTACGAAAATAGAGTTTATCAAGTTGGGATCGAAGACAAAGCACCGCTGATTGCCAAGTTTTATCGTCCTGAGCGTTGGAGCGATGCGCAAATCTTGGAAGAGCATGCTTTCTCTTTTGAGTTGGCCGAGTGTGATGTGCCCTTGGTCGCGCCGATGCAGCATAACGGTCAGAGTTTATTTGAGCATGCAGGTTTTCATTTCGCTTTATTTGAGCGTCGCGGTGGGCGTGCGCCAGAGCCGGGTAATCTTGATCAGCTGTACCGCTTAGGTCAACTGCTCGGTCGTCTGCATGCGGTGGGCGCGAGCAAACCCTTTCTTGAACGTCCGGCGCTCAGTGTTGCCAGTTATGGACATGCTTCCTTTGCGCGCTTATGCAGCGGTGAGCACGTGCCTAAAAGTTTGCGCCCTGCGTGGGAGTCGGTGGTCAGTGACTTGCTGATTAAAGTGGATGATATTTTTGCTCAGCACCCTTACACCGCGATCCGTGTGCACGGTGATTGCCATCCGGGTAACTTGTTGTGCCGTGATGACAGCTTTTTTATGGTCGACTTAGACGATTGCCGTATGGGTCCGGCCATTCAAGATTTGTGGATGATGTTGGCCGGTGATTATCAAGAACGCTTGTCACAGTTGTCAGAGCTGGTTGATGGCTACCAAGAGTTTTATGATTTTTCCCCGCGTGAGCTGCCTTTAATTGAAGGCTTACGCGCTTTACGCTTACTGCATTACAGTGCTTGGCTGGCGCAGCGTTGGGATGATCCGGCGTTTCCACAAAGCTTCCCTTGGTTTGGCACTGAGCGTTATTGGGGCGAGCAAATTTTGATTTTGCGTGAGCAGCGCGCGGCTTTAGATGAGCCTTTCTTAAAGCTTTTTTAACCGCAAGCAAGACAGCACCCCGCGAGCAGCCTAGAATAAAGCACACTTTAGTTAGCTGGCTAATCAATATGAGCTTTACACCCAATCCCCGCCGCGGTTATGTGCTGGGCCTGTTGGCCTATAGCGTGTGGGGCATGTTCCCTTTGTATTTTAAAACCTTAGACGGTATTCCTTCTGAAGAAGTGATTGTGCACCGTGTGCTCTGGTCGGCATTTTTTAGTGTTGGTTTGTTATTGATTTGGCGCCATCGCGGTTGGTGGCAACAACTGTACACTCACCCTAAACGCTTTCTATTATTGGCACTGTCGGGTGCATTGATTGCCAGCAACTGGCTGATTTATGTGTGGGCGGTGCACCATGACCGTATGGTGGAAGCCAGTTTGGGGTATTACATCAATCCGCTGGTTAACGTTTTATTAGCGATGCTGTTTTTACGTGAGCGCTTACGGCGTTTGCAGTGGTTGGCGATTGCTTTAGCGGCGATTGGTGTGGGTTTGCAAGTGTGGAGCTTAGGTAAAATACCTTGGATTTCTTTGGCGCTGGCCTGCTCTTTTGGTTTTTATGGTTTGATTCGTAAGCAAACTTCGGTTGCAGCTTTACCGGGCTTGGCGATAGAAACCTGGCTGCTAGTGCCCATCGCCTTGGCTTGGTTATGGCTGAATCCTCAGGCCAGTAGCATGCAAAGTGATTTTCTTGGCAGTGCGCAGATGTTTTGGTTAGCTGCGGCAGGCCCAGTCACTTTATTGCCCTTGCTGTGCTTTAACGAAGCGGCAAAAAATCTGCCTTATGCGTCGCTCGCATTTCTGCAGTACATCACACCGACGGTCTTATTGCTGCTGGCTGTGTTGGTGTTTCACGAGCCTTTTGCGGCTCAGTCGTTTATTTTCTTTGGCTTTATTTGGGCCGCTTTAGCTGTGTACAGTTGGGATGCTGTGCGGGTGTTAAAGCGCAGTAAAAGAATAGTTATTAAAAAGTAATCAACAGGCTAAAGGCTTTATAGATCAATGGCTTGCAGGTTTTGCGCACAAGTTATCCACAGAGCGTGTTACTTTTATATAGGCCAGACTTATCTGTTGGGCAAAATGGCTATAGATACTGGGTCTAGTGCTTAGTCCTGAGACGTCTACTGGTATCTGCTCAAAAAACAACCAGCCTGCTGTAAGGCTTGTTACTTAAGGCTTTGCGCTAAGGGTGAACAGCTTATCCACAGCCCCATGCACGCACAAAGGGGATAACTGTACTGCGCTTGCTTGAGCTTGCAGTGGCGTCGCTCAGTGCAGCGACTGATAGAGAATAAATGAGCCAATCGAGAGATAAATCAGCACAAAACCATAAAAACTGAATGGATTGTCATCGCGGTAATAGTAGTTACTTTTAAAACCGCGCGAGCCAGCAATAATTCGCCCACGTACTAAGCTCCATAGCGCTACTGTAATGGTGAGAATGCCTATCAGTGTGAGTAAGCGTGGCTGCATGATCGTTATCCGTCTGTCTTGCATGATGTGATGGCCCATACGCGGCATTGTTCGCGGGCAAGGTTTGGCTGTCAATTTATTTATGCTGTGCGCGGCTCTGTTTTTAGCAAGATATGAACTGTACGGCACTCTAAGCGGCTCAATAGGCTGATCAAAAAATAGACAGTCGTCTGTCAGCCAAGCGGAATCAAGCCTGCAGCGATGTCTGAACAGCTTATCCACAGCGCCATCCCAGTGCTTTGTGCACAGTTTGCAGCCGCTGTACGTTTATTGAACAGTTCGCTGTAGGCCATGCCACATCAGGCTGTGCGCTAAGTGTCTCCAGCTTATCCACATGCTCATGCACGCCCAAGGTGGATAAGCTGCGCTTGTGTGTGTCACGGGCTGGGGATGAAGTGCACAATCGCGCCACACCACAGATTTTTACCTGATAAAGACGTACATCCCAGCAGGTCGTATAAAAATGCGTTTAAAAAGTAATCAACAGGCTAGAGGCCATAGATAACAAGGCTTACAGCCAGCCATAAACAGCTTATCCACAGCACCATCCCAATACTTTGTGCACAGTTTGCAGCCGCTGTACGTTTATTGAACAGTTCGCTGTAGGCCATGCCACATCAGGCTGTGCGCTAAGTGTCTCCAGCTTATCCACATGCTCATGCACGCCCAAGGTGGATAAGCTGCGCTTGTGTGTGTCACGGGCTGGGGATGAAGTGCACAATCGCGCCACACCACAGATTTTTACCTGATAAAGACGTACATCCCAGCAGGTCGTATAAAAATGCGTTTAAAAAGTAATCAACAGGCTAGAGGCCATAGATAACAAGGCTTACAGCCAGCCATAAACAGCTTATCCACAGCACCATCCCAATACTTTGTGCACAGTTTGCAGCCGCTGTACGTTTATTGAACAGTTCGCTACAGACCACGCCACATCAGGCTGTGCGCTAAGTGTCTCCAGCTTATCCACAGCAGGGTACACCTCAAGGGTGGATAACTGTACATGGTCAATTTTGTGCACAAGCCCTACAATTAGCGGCTTACTTAGTTTTAGAAGCGTTGTTATGTCTTTATTCTCTTGGCCGGTGCGTATTGCTACGTACATTCAGGCGGCTAATGCTGTATTGGGTCGAGCTTGTGCTTGGCTGACATTATTTCTGGTATTGGGCACCGCTTGCGTGGTGGTGTTGAGGTATGCCTTTGGTATTGGCGCGACGGCGCTGCAGGAAGCGGTGATGTATGCGCATGCGCTGACCTTTATGGGCACGGCGGCGTGGGCCTTGCAACGGGGTGCGCATGTGCGTGTGGATATCTTTTATCAGAACTTTTCTGCACGTAAAAAAGCTTTAGTCGACAGCAGTGGCCATGTATTACTGTTACTGCCCATGTGTGTGTTTCTTGGTTGGAACAGCTGGGGCTATGTGGCGAATTCCTGGGCGATGCAAGAAACCTCTGGCGAAGCCGGTGGTTTAGGCTTTATGTACCTGCAGAAAAGCATCATTTTGTTATTGGTCGGCAGTTTGCTGCTGCAGGCTTGTGCGGACTTGGTGTTGTTAATTAAGCAAGTGCTGACGCCGACTGTCGCTAAGGATATGCAACATGACTGAAGTACTGGCGATTGCCTTATTTGTCACCATTTGCCTGACGTTAGTGATGGGCTACCCAGTGGCCTTTGTCCTCGGTGGCGTGTCGTTGTTGTTTGCGGTGATTGGGATGTTTGCCGGCGTCTTTGATCCGGTATTTCTGCAAGCCTTACCCAACCGTTTATTCGGCATTATGAACAACCAAACCTTGCTGGCAGTGCCGTTGTTTGTGTTTATGGGGGTGATGCTAGAGAAGTCGCGGGTGGCAGAAGACTTGTTGGAATCCATGTCGCGGTTGTTTGGCACTTTGCGCGGTGGTCTAGCTATTTCGGTCTGTGTGGTCGGTGCTTTGTTGGCAGCCAGTACCGGCGTCGTCGGCGCTACCGTGGTGACTTTGGGTTTGCTGGCGCTGCCAACCATGCTGCGCCGTGGTTATGATCCTGCGGTGGCGACTGGCACTTTAGCGGCCACCGGCACTCTGGGACAGATTATTCCGCCGTCGATTATTTTGGTGTTGCTTGGCGATGTGTTATCCAGCGCCTATCAGCAAGCGCAAATTCGCATGGGTGTGTTTACCCCGAAAACCGTTTCGGTCGGTGATCTATTTATTGGTGCTTTAATTCCTGGAATGCTGTTGGTCGGCATGTACATTGCCTATTTGATTTTTGTTGCAGTGGCGCAACCGAAAAAACTGCCAGCCTTGCCGCAAGACGCCTTAGGGCCGATTGAATGGGGGCGCTTATTTAAAGCTTTATTGCCGCCATTGGTCTTGATGGGTTCAGTGCTCGGCTCGATTCTAGCCGGAGTGGCTACGCCGACGGAAGCAGCTGCATTGGGCGCGATTGGTGCGTTACTGCTGGCGCTGCTTAAAGGGCAATTCACTGTGGCTCGTTTGCGTGAGGTGTCGCATGGCACCGCAGAAATCAGCGCCATGGTGTTTATGATTTTGATCGGCGCTTCTTTGTTCTCTTTAGTGTTTCGCGGCTTTGGCGGCGATGTGATGATTGAGAATGTCTTTGCGCAACTGCCTGGTGGCGTGCTCGGTGCCTTCTTTTTAGTGATGCTGGTGATTTTCCTGCTGGGCTTTATTCTCGACTTTATTGAAATCATTTTCGTCGTGGTGCCGATTGTGGGTCCTGTGCTGCTGTCGATGGGGCTTGATCCGGTCTGGCTAGGGGTGATGATTGCGTTGAATTTACAAACGTCATTTTTAAC
>CANRHT010000079.1 GCA_947630465.1 uncultured Pseudomonadaceae bacterium | reverse complement strand
TTTGACCGCCTCAAGTCAGTGAGTCGTGGTTACGCATCACTTGATTACAGCTTTGATCGTTACCAAGTCGCTAACTTATCACGTCTTGATGTGCTGATTAACGGTGAGCGCGTCGATGCCTTAGCCTTAATTGTGCACCGTGATAAAGCCGCGTCGAAAGGTCGTGCTTTGGCTGAAAAGATGAAAGAGTTGATTCCGCGCCAAATGTACGATGTGGCCATTCAGGCGGCACTGGGCGGTCAGATTGTGGCACGTACTTCGGTGAAAGCGCTGCGTAAAAACGTATTGGCTAAATGCTACGGTGGTGACGTGAGTCGTAAACGTAAGCTGCTTGAAAAGCAAAAAGCCGGTAAAAAGCGCATGAAACAGGTGGGTAACGTGGAGATTCCACAAGAAGCATTCTTAGCCGTACTGCGAGTGGATGATTAACCCATGACTTTAAACTTTCCATTGATATTGGTTATTGCTGTTGTTGTCAGCGGCCTTTTAGCATTATTTGATGCGCTGTATCTGGCGCCGCGCCGACGTGCTGCGGTGGCTCAATATGAAAAAGAGGCCGTTGCGCTGAACTCTGAGGTGCGCGAGCGCTTAGAGAAAGAGCCCTTGCTGATTGAGTATGGGAAGTCATTTTTCCCGGTGTTAGCGGTGGTGTTTGTCTTGCGCTCATTTATTGTTGAGCCCTTTCAAATCCCTTCAGGCTCGATGATTCCAACCTTAGAAGTGGGTGATTTTATTCTGGTGAATAAGTTTTCATATGGAATTCGTTTACCCGTCATCGATAAGAAAATCATCCCGATCAGCGACCCTAAACGCGGCGATGTGATGGTGTTTAAATACCCTGAAGATACCCGTATAAACTACATTAAGCGTGTTGTGGGCTTACCGGGCGATACCATTACTTATACGTCGGATAAGCGCATTTTAGTCAATGGTAAGCCTGTAGCAGAGTCATTATTGGGTGATGAACCCGGTAGCTTAGGCAGTGCGCGTTTGTATACAGAACTCTTGGGTGAGAACGAACACTTTATTCGTAAGCAAGTCCGTCGCCGTGTTGAACCCAGTCGTGAGTGGAGTGTGCCTGCGGGGCATTACTTTATGATGGGTGATAACCGTGATAACTCAAAAGACAGTCGCTATTGGGATGATCCAAGCATTCCTTTAGAGCTGCAAGGTATGGTGCCGGATGAATATATTGTCGGCAAAGCTTTTGCAATTTGGCTGACCTGGGCTGATCCTAAATTTAGCGTCTTGCCAAGTTTAAGCCGTGTTGGTTTAATCAATTAAAATAGTAGGACGTATCGGCATTACCGATGCGTTGATATAGCACAGTGAGGTGGTTATGCAGAATTTTCGCGCACAAAAGGGTATGTCTTTTTTTGGCTGGCTGGCGATTTTGGTGTTGGTGGCCTTTTTTGCCAGTGCTGCATTTAAGCTTATTCCGCACTATATGGATAACAAAGCGTTAGAAAAAGCCATTATGGCAGTCGAGTTGGATAAAGCGACGGGCGCTAAAGTGGATAACGTGGCTGACTTTTACAGTCACATCAGTAAAAGTATGCAAGTCAATAGTATCCGTAACTTGAAAATGGATGATATTTTAGAAGTCACGCAAGTCAATAATGATTTTGTGGTGCTGCTGAAGTATGAAGCCCGTGAACCCTTGATTAAAAATATCGATGTGGTGGTGAGTTTTGATAAAGAATATCGCGTGCGTGCCCAGTGAGTGATCCACTACTGATTTTACAGCGCAAAATTGGCTATACATTTAACGATGTAGGCTTGTTAACACTGGCGTTAACCCATCGCAGTTTTGCTGGGCGTAACAATGAGCGTTTAGAGTTTTTAGGCGATGCCATCTTAAACTTTGTCGCAGGTGAGGCGTTATTTCATCACTTTGCCCAAGCTAAAGAAGGCCAGTTATCACGTTTGCGTTCGCGTCTGGTGAAGGGCGAAACCTTAGCGGTGTTGGCGCGAGGGTTTGGCTTAGGTGAGTATTTACGTTTAGGTTCGGGCGAATTAAAAAGCGGCGGTTTTCGTCGTGATTCAATTTTAGCCGACACCACTGAAGCCATTATTGGCGCGATGTATTTAGACTCCAGTATGGAAGTCGCCCGCGAGCGTGTACTGGCGTGGCTGGAGGCGCATTTCTCTGAATTGACGCTGGTGGATACCAATAAAGATCCAAAAACACGGCTGCAAGAATTTTTACAATCACGCAGCCATGATCTACCACAGTACGAAGTGGTGGATATTCAAGGCGAGCCGCATTGCCGCACATTTCATGTGGAATGCCAAGTGAGCTTACTTAACGAAAAAACCCGAGGTCAGGGTGCGAGTCGACGTATTGCTGAGCAAGTAGCAGCGTCTTTAGCACTGGTGGCTTTAGGTATAGAGAGTAATCATCAGCATGACTGAACAAGCAACACGTTGTGGCTATGTGGCCATTGTTGGCCGTCCCAATGTGGGCAAATCAACTTTGGTTAACCATATTTTGGGCCAAAAATTAGCGATTACATCGCGTAAACCGCAGACCACACGCCACAATATGCTCGGTATCAAAACCGAAGGCGCGGTGCAGGCGATTTATGTGGATACTCCAGGTTTGCATATAGGTGGTCAAACCGCGCTTAACCGTTATATGAATCGCAGTGCGTTAACCGCGCTGCGTGATATTGATGTCGCCATTTTTGTCGTCGACCGCATGCGTTGGACTGAAGAAGACGAGATGGTGTTTGAGCGTATTAAACACCTGACTTGTCCGTTGATTATCGCGGTCAACAAAGCCGACCGTTTAGAAGATAAAAGCCAGTTGCTCGCGCACCTGGAGTGGTTAGCTGAAAAATTACCCAATGCGCAAATTGTGCCGATGTCGGCATTGCATGGCCATAATCTGGATACCCTGCAAAGTTTAGTCGCTGACTTTTTGCCAGAAAGTGAACACTTTTTCCCTGAAGATCAGATTACTGATCGCTCCAGTCGTTTCTTAGCCGCGGAGTTGGTACGTGAAAAAATCATGCGTCAGCTGGGTGCAGAGCTGCCGTATCAAATCACCGTAGAGATCGAAGAGTTTAAGCAAGAAGGGCGTATTTTGCATATTCATGCGCTGATTTTGGTTGAGCGTGATGGGCAGAAAAAAATCATTATTGGTGAGAAAGGTGAGCGTATTAAACGCATTGGCCAAGAAGCGCGTAAAGATATGGAAACCATGTTTGGCTCAAAAATCATGCTTAATTTGTGGGTTAAGGTGAAAGGTGGTTGGTCAGATGATGAGCGCGCCCTGCGTTCATTGGGTTATCAAGAGTACTGATACCTACAGCGTACGCACTCTGTCCTGGAGTGCGTGCCGTGTTGAGGCGCACGCATGTCGTCGTTAGCTTTTATCTTGCACAGCCGTCCTTATAAAGAAACCAGTGCGTTAATGGATGTCTTCACCCCAGACGGGCGCTTGCGTGCGATTCTACGTGGTGCGCGTGGCAAGTTGGGCAGTGTGGCGCGGCCCTTTTCGATGCTGGATATCGAATTGCGTGGACGCAGCGAATTAAAATCCATCAGTCGAATTGAGCCAGCGGGCGAGTTTAATTTTTTGCAGGGACAGGGTTTGTTTTGCGCGATGTATCTCAATGAGTTGCTGGTGCGTTTATTACCTTTGCATGATCCGCACCCAGTGCTGTTTGAACACTATAATTTAACGGTGCAAGGGCTGGCGCATGGCTTGCCACTGGAGCCTTTGCTGCGCACCTTTGAATGGCGCTTGTTGGAGCAGCTGGGTTATGGGTTTTCTTTTCAAGTCGATATTGCTGGGCAGGCACTGGATGCACAAATGTTGTATCGTCTGCTGCCTGAGAGCGGTTTTGAAGCGGTCATGCAGTTTCGCCCAGGTGTGTTTTTAGGTGCAGATATTTTGGCGCTGTCAGCCGATGATTGGCAACAGCCCAGTGTTTTGCATACGGCGAAACGTTTGATGCGCCAGGCATTAGCAGCCTATTTAGGTGGACGTCCGCTGATGAGTCGAGAATTATTTTTAGCCCAAAAGGGGTCCCTGTGATGAATTTGAATAAGCGTATTTTGTTAGGCGTGAATATTGATCATATCGCCACTGTGCGTCAGGCGCGCGGCACGCGTTACCCTGATCCAGTCAAGGCCGCACTCGATGCTGAGCAAGCAGGCGCTGATGGTATTACCGTACATTTACGTGAAGACCGCCGCCATATTCAAGACCGTGATGTACGCGTGTTGCGTGAAGTGATGCACACACCGATGAACTTTGAAATGGGTGTGACTGAGGAGATGCTGGCGCTGGCTGAGGAGCTTCGTCCTGAGCATGCCTGCTTTGTTCCAGAAACCCGTGCCGAGTTGACCACTGAAGGTGGCCTTGATGTAGTGGCGCAAGAAGCACGTATTGCTCAAGCTGTTGAGCGTTTACAAAAAGTAGGTTGTGATGTGTCACTGTTTATTGATGCCGATGAGCAGCAGATTTTAGCGGCCAAACGTGTGGGCGCCACTACCATTGAGTTGCACACTGGGCATTACTCTGATGCGCAAACGCCTGCTGAACAAGCAGAGCAATTGCAGCTGATTCGTAAAGCAACGGGCATTGCTTTGAAACAAGGCTTAGTGGTGAACGCAGGTCATGGTCTGAATTATCACAACGTTGAGCCCATTGCAGCGATTGCTGGCATCAATGAACTCAACATTGGTCATGCCATTATTGCCCATGCACTCTTTGTTGGCTTTCCAGCCGCCGTGGCTGAGATGAAAGCGCTGATCGTCGCCGCCGCTCAACGCGGGTAATAGGATCAAGCCATTACACTAGCGGGTCATCGCAGACACTTTGTGCCGATGCCCCGCCTGCTGCCATAGCCTAAGAGTGATGCGGCAACCGTTGGTCTGTAAAAGCTCTAGCTCAGCAAAACCTTCCTATACTGAATTGTGTATTGTATGACCGCTGCAAGGATGCAGTCTTGGCTTCAAGAAACAAGGAGGTGGCAATGGATACAAGAGACCCAACCGGAGCCGATGTAAGCGCTCAACACTCTTTAACTGATCAAACCAATAACCATAGCAGTGCACGCGAAGACCATGACAGCCCATGGAAAGAAGCGCTGGAAGTGTTTTTTCGTCCTTTTATGGAGCTGTTGTACACCGATATTGCGCAGTTGATCGACTGGCAGCACACGCCAGAATTTATGGATAAAGAGCTGCAGAAAATAACCCGCCAAGCCGACAACAGTCGTCGCTATGCCGACAAGCTGGTTAAGGTTGTGCTGTTAGATGGCCTTGAACAATGGATTTTAATTCATGTTGAGGTGCAAGGAGAGCCGGAGGAGCGCTTTGCTGAGCGCATGTTTGAGTATTTTTATCGTATACGCGATCGTTTTGTAAAGCCGGTCATCAGTCTCGCTGTGTTGACTGATACACAAGTAAGTTTTCGACCCAGTCGTTTTTATTATGCGTTAGCCCGTTGCTCGATTGAGTTTAATTTTGCCACAGTCAAACTACTTGACTGGCGCGAGCGTATGGACGAGTTACTGAGTAATAAAAATCCATTTGGCTTATTAATAGCGGCACAACTGACAGCTAAATTGGTCAAAGATGGTAAGACACGGGCGGATAACTTAGTCGGCTTTTATCGTTTGGTGATTAACAAAGACCTGGATCGTGAGCTTATCCGGCGCATGATTATTTTTTTGGAGTGGATGGTTTACTTACCGCCTGAAATCACCGCATATTATGATCAACTGATCGAGCACGTTGAGGAGGATTTAGACATGCCATATATCTCACTAATTGAGCGCAAAGGTATCAGGCAAGGCCTAGAGCAGGGTATCGAGCAGGGTTTAGAGCAAGGCCGAGAGCAAGGCATAGGTCAAGGCCGAGTCGCGACGCTGTGTAAGCTGTTACAGCTGAAATTTGGCACTGTGTCGGCTGAGCATGAGCAGCGCTTACAGCAGGCCAGCAGCGATGAGCTGGATCTGTGGACCGAGCGAGTGTTGTTTGCAGAGTCGGTGGAAGCGATTTTTGCGCAGTAAATACACCACAGGCTTATACAAAAAAGCCGCGCCTCTCTTTTAATAGAGAGGCGCGGCTTGGGTTGTTTTTAATATGTTATTAAAAACAATTAAGACCAACTGCGACGGGCGGTCGTGGAGCTGGATTTAACCTTGTCGTTTTTATTGGGAGTGGGGTGCAGCATATCTTCGGGGCGTACCCATTGGCTAAACTGCTCATCGGTCACCAAGCCCAGTTCAATCGCGGCTGCGCGTAGGGTGAGGTTTTCTTCGTAAGCTTTTTTGGCGATTTTTGCGGCATTGTCATAACCAATATGACGATTCAGCGCGGTGACTAACATCAAGCCATTTTCAAGGTGCGCTGCCATTTGCTGCTCGTTGGCTTCTAAACCTTCCACGCAATGTGCTTGGAAATTACGGCAACCATCCGCCATCAGTTCGATGGATTCCAAAATGTTGTGAATAATCACTGGCTTAAACACGTTCAGTTGTAGGTGACCGTGGCTGGCTGCCATATTAATAGTCACATCATTGCCCATCACCTGGCAGGCCAGCATCGAGAGCGCTTCGCACTGCGTCGGATTGACTTTACCCGGCATAATTGAGCTGCCTGGCTCGTTGGCGGGTAACAGCACTTCAGCAAACCCAGCGCGTGGGCCTGAACCCAGTAAACGCAAGTCATTGGCGATTTTCATCAGTGCGACGGCCAGTGTTTTTAATGCACCGGATAAACTCACTAAAGGCTCATGTCCCGCTAGCGCTGCAAACTTGTTGGGCGCCGAGGTCAGCGCTAAACCGGTCGCGGTTGCGAGTTCATGGGCAATGTTCTCAGCAAAATTAGCATTGGCGTTTAAACCTGTACCCACTGCAGTACCGCCTTGCGCCAGTTGTGCAACCGCCGGCAAGGTCGCTTCAATGGCGTGGGTGGCGTAATCGAGTTGCGCTACAAAAGCCGAGAGTTCTTGGCCAAAGGTGACGGGCGTAGCATCCATCATATGCGTGCGGCCGGTTTTGACTAAGTTGGCATACCGCTTGGCTTGTTTATCGAGGCCATCACGCAGCAACTTAACGGCAGGGAACAGATCATGCTCAACGGCTTGCAAGGTGGCAATATGCATCGCCGTTGGAAAACAGTCGTTGGAGCTTTGTGCACGGTTAACGTGGTCATTGGGGTGCACGGGGGATTTACCGCCAATACCTTGCCCAGCTATTTCATTGGCGCGGCCGGCAATCACTTCATTGACGTTCATATTGCTTTGCGTGCCGCTTCCGGTTTGCCAAACGACTAACGGGAAGTGCTCATCAAGCTTGCCAGTAATCACTTCGTCAGCGGCTTGTTCGATTAATGTGGCGATATCTTCAGGTAACTCACCGAGGCGGGCATTGACGCGCGCAGCGGCTTTTTTAACTTGAGCCAGTGCTTTAACTACGCTGAGCGGCATCGGTTGGGAGCCGATAGCAAAGTTTTCTTTAGAGCGTTGTGTTTGTGCGCCCCAGTACGCTTGAGCTGGGACTTCAATGGCACCTAAGCTATCGGTTTCTGTACGCGACATAACAATTCTCCAATTGTGAGAGTGGGGGTATTACTCGTCTTTTTGACGTTCTTGAGCCTCCAACTCGGCATTACGCTGGCGCATTAATTCCAACTTATCTTCGCTGATCGGCATTTTGTTGGCGGTATCGCGCAGCAATAGCAAGCTGCCGGCCACCGAGCCCATGACGAGGGCAATTAATAACCAGATATACCAAGGCATGGAGGACTCCTTAAAACCAAGTGAGAATATATCTCATTTAGAGGTTTTTTGCACCTATCGAACACCCTGTGCTGATGCGATAGGTTTTTTAGTGCAGTGCAGCAAACCTATAAACAGATACCATTTGTACGCCTAAAACAGCGCTAACGCAAAGTCGATGCGACAGTTGGGCCTGAGGAAGGCTACAATGCTGCCGCATTTTATTGATACGAGACCTGCTTTATGTCCAGCCCAATTGTTGTTGCCCTTGATTTTCCCAGTGAAGCACAAGCGCTAGCGCTTGCTGCGCGTCTTAATCCTCAGCAATGTCGCCTCAAAGTGGGTAAAGAATTATTTACCCGCAGCGGCCCCAAGGTGGTTGAGGGTTTGCATCAGTTAGGTTTTGAGGTGTTTTTGGATCTTAAGTTTCACGATATTCCCAACACTACAGCGATGGCGGTGAAAGCAGCAGCTGAAATGGGCGTATGGATGGTTAACGTGCATTGCAGCGGTGGCTTGAAAATGATGCAGGCCTGCCGCGAGGTGCTTGATCAACACAAGGGTATCAAACCACTGCTGATTGGCGTCACCGTACTGACCAGCATGGAACAGTCGGATTTGGCCGGTATTGGTTTAGATGTTACTCCAGCGCAGCAGGTGTTGCGTTTAGCGGGTTTGGCTGAGCAAGCTGGTTTAGATGGATTGGTGTGTTCAGCGCAAGAAGCGCAGATGCTTAAACAGCAGTGGCCTGCAGGGCAATTAGTCACACCCGGTATTCGTCCAGCTGGCAGTGCTCAAGATGATCAAAAACGCATCTTAACTCCAGCGCAAGCCATGCAAGCTGGTTCTGATTACTTAGTGATGGGTCGCCCTATTACTCAGGCGGCTGATCCGGCGCAGGCACTGAGTGATGTGCTGTTAATGGTGAGTGAGTAATTGTTAATGGTTAATGGTTGATGGTTAATGGTTGATGCTTAATAGTTAATTGTGAGTAGTTGTTTGGGTGGGACTGCAGCGCGGCATTTGTGGGCTGCGCTGCAGTGAATGAGCAAGGTAGGGAAGGGGTTAGCCTTGATTTTTCCAGTTTTCTGTTAGGTTGATGAA
>CANRHT010000078.1 GCA_947630465.1 uncultured Pseudomonadaceae bacterium | reverse complement strand
AATTGCGCTGCATCTAAAATCTCGCCTGCCACTGTATTCGTCAGTGACACTTCAGCGGTTGGAATCAAATACAGCGGCGCTTGATCTTCACGCTCCAGGCAAAATAAATCTTCAGAAAACTTGGGTAACTGACCGGTACCCTGCAGCGCTGAAGCCTGCACCAGATAAGGCGTATACATTTCTTGATAGCCATGCTCAGCACTGTGCAAGTCGAGCATAAACTGCGCTAAAGCACGGTGCATACGCGCAACACCACCACGTAATACAACAAAACGCGCACCGGATAACTTCGCTGCGGCTTCAAAATCTAAACCTTTAGTGTTTTCACCTAAGGCCACATGATCCTGCACCTCAAAATCAAAAGTGCGTGGCGTGCCCCAACGACTTACTTCAACGTTTTCATCTTCGCCAGCACCTTGTGGCACAGAGGCATCTGGCAGGTTAGGGATATTCAGCGCAATGGCATCCAACTGAACTTGAATGGCCTCCAACTCACGCTTACCGGCTTCAAGTTCTCCGCCGAGTTGATCCACTTGTGCTAACAAAGGTGCAATATCTTCACCGCGCGCCTTAGCTTGACCGATGGATTTGGAACGGCTGTTACGCTCAGCTTGCAACTGTTCAGTACGCGTTTGTACCTCTTTGCGTTGCACTTCTAAAGCTTCTAAAGCGGCCACATCTAGAACAAAACCACGTACAGCTAGGCGCTCGGCCATCTCTTGCGGTTGTGTGCGTAAAATTTTTGAATCAAGCATAGAAATATCCGTTCTTACCAAGAAAATTTAATCAGTGTGATGCCCAGCCAAGTCGCTAATAAGCCACCCACTAAAGTCACGCCCATATACACAAATGCTTGCAGCGCATGACCATCAGTCAGCAAGCGCAGCGCATCCAAAGAAAAGGTTGAAAAGGTGGTAAAACCGCCCAAAAACCCGGTCATCAACAATAATCGCGTGAAATCCGGCACATCAGGGCGCAGCATAAACCATGCAAAAGCACAGCCTATTAAAAAACAGCCGATGATATTAACCAAAAGAGTGGCAATGTACAGATACAAAGGGCAGATCTGCGCAATAAATAGGCCCATCATATAACGCAACACACTGCCTGTTGCACCACCGAGCGCCACTATTAAGATAGCCTTCATTGTGGCGTACGGCGTTGTTGCACACTGGCGTGATCCAGTTGCTGTAGGTGTTTAAGTTTGTCACCAATTTTAATTTCTAAACCGCGCATCACCGGCTGATAGTACTGTCGCGGCGTCATGGCTTCGGGAAAGTAATCCTCACCCGCTGCATAGGCATCAGGCTCGTCGTGGGCATAACGATACTCCGCGCCATGCCCCATGTTTTTCATCAACTGAGTCGGTGCCGGACGTAAATGCAAGGGGACCT
Source organism: uncultured Pseudomonadaceae bacterium (assembly GCA_947630465.1). GTDB lineage: Bacteria > Pseudomonadota > Gammaproteobacteria > Pseudomonadales > Pseudomonadaceae > Denitrificimonas. The sequence continues at coordinate 7,481 of CANRHT010000078.1, read as the reverse complement.
CTAACGAGCCAAGGCTTTGTGCATCGGCACGCGCAGCTTTATAGGCCATATACACCGCATTACTTTTCGGTGCACAAGCTAAGTAAGCGATTGCTTGCGCAACGGACAACTCACCTTCAGGGCTGCCTAAACGTTCTTGCACATCCCAAGCTGATAAACATAAGGTCAGCGCACGCGGGTCAGCATTACCAATATCTTCACTGGCCATGCGCACCACGCGACGTGCGATATAGAGCGGATCACAGCCGCCATCCAGCATGCGCGCAAACCAATACAAGGCTGCATCCGGATTGGAGCCGCGCACCGACTTATGCAGCGCTGACATCTGCTCATAAAAAGATTCACCGCCTTTATCAAAGCGGCGCAGGCTTTCACCTAAAAGATTACCCAATAAATCAGCGGTAATACATGCACCGCTATCCAGCAAATCAGCGGCGTTTTCTAGCAAATTCAGTAAACGTCGGCCATCACCATCAGCGGCACGAATCAATAACTCTTGTGCCTGTGGCTCAATGCTTAACTGCTGCTGCGCCAAACCTCGCTCATCTTGCAAGGCACGCTCAAGCAATAACTGTAAGGCGGCATCATCTAAACTTTGCAACACATAGACGCGCGCGCGCGATAACAGGGCGTTATTGAGCTCAAAGGAGGGATTTTCTGTGGTCGCGCCAATAAAAATAAAAGTGCCATCTTCCACATAAGGTAAAAATGCGTCTTGCTGGCCTTTATTAAAACGGTGCACTTCATCCACAAACAAGATGGTGCGACGGCTGTATTGCGCCGCTTGCTGCTTAGCCTCTTGCACGGCTTCGCGGATTTCTTTCACACCCGACAATACCGCCGACAAGGTAATAAAGTGCGCATCAGTGACCTGCGCCAGCAAGCGTGCCAAAGTGGTTTTCCCCACACCCGGTGGCCCCCAGAACACCATTGAATGCAATGCACCCTGCTCTAGCGCTTTACGCAGTGGCTTACCCGGCGCCAAAATATGCTGCTGACCGACATAGTCAGCCAGCGTATGCGCGCGCAAGCGTGCCGCTAACGGCTGAGCAATGGGTTCACGGCTAAACAACTCCACCCTTATTCACCATCCTCAATCACATCAACCCCTGTAGGTGCTTCAAACACAAAGGCATCGGCGTCAACGGGCTCGTTGACTTTAACGTCCATAAATAAAATATTAGTGCGCTGCCCCACCGCATCTAACAGCTGCATGTCGTTGATAACACCGTTACGAAACGAGAGACGCAACGTATCAAACAGTGTGTCTTTGGCGGTTGGGGTTAAAATGAAATCGAGCATAGGACCACCTTCTTTGTAGGTGATGCTAAAGTTTTCACTGATTTTTGACACATCACCCGACAACAATAAAGCCGGTGTATGGGTTAAACGCTGATCCATTTTCTGCACTGTCACTTGCATTAAATCAGGGTCATACAACCAGACTTTCTCACCATTGGAGACCAATAACTGCTCCAGCGGTGGATTGGTGTGCCAACGGAACAAACCCGGACGCTGCAAAACCATTTCACCCGCCGCTTCTTGCAATTGCGTACCTGTGGAATCCAGTGTTAATTGTGAAAAGCTACCGGTAATGGTTTGCGTGGAACTGAGTAAATCGCTGAGCTTATTAGCGGCTTGCTGCTGCTCACTGTCAGCCGTTGCAGCATGCACTGGCAATAACACTGCAGCCGTTAATATAACGCTACTGAGCAAACCTAAAAAACCTTTATAGACTGTGCGCATGGATCATCTCTTTTTTATACGGTAAATAACTCTGCTCAAATGAGTCAGCAGAGCGCTTGGTCATTCTGTGTCTTAATCGCGCATTGGCGGTGGCGCAATCACTTCGCGCGAACCATTGTGCGCCGCTTGCGAAACCACTCCGGCCACTTCCATCGCCTCAATCATGCGTGCTGCACGGTTATAACCCACTTTAAACTGACGCTGTACTAAAGAAATCGAAGCGCGGCGTTTTTCTGTAACAAAACGTACCGCCTCATCGTACAGTGGATCATCTTCGCTACTGCCACCGTCACTACTGCCGCTTTCAAAGCCGCTACCGGCTTCCTCAAGCCCCGCCAAAATATCTTCAATATAATCAGGCGCACCGCGCTGTTTCCACGCATCCACCACACGGTGCACTTCTTCATCGGACACAAAAGCACCGTGCACGCGAATCGGCAAACTGGTGCCTGGGGGTAAATACAACATGTCACCATGGCCAAGCAATTGCTCAGCGCCGCCTTGATCCAATACGGTGCGCGAGTCAATTTTACTGGAGACTTGAAAGGCAATACGCGTAGGAATATTGGCTTTAATCAAACCGGTAATCACATCCACCGATGGACGCTGCGTGGCGAGAATCAAGTGAATCCCCGCGGCACGTGCTTTTTGTGCAATACGCGCAATCAGCTCTTCAACTTTTTTACCCACCACCATAATCATGTCGGCGAACTCATCCACCACCACCACAATGGTCGGTAATTTAGTCAGCAGCGGTGGCTCATCATTCATATCGTCACGCTTAAACAATGGATCTGTCAGCGGCATCCCAGCGTCCTGCGCATCTTTAATCTTACGGTTATAACCCGCTAAGTTACGCACACCCATGGCAGACATCAGCTTATAACGGCGCTCCATTTCTGCCACACACCAGCGCAGCGCATTGGCCGCTTCTTTCATATCGGTGACAACCGGGCAGAGCAAATGCGGAATGCCTTCATAGATCGACAGCTCAAGCATTTTCGGGTCAATCATAATTAAACGCGCATCTTCAGGTGTCGATTTAAACAACACCGAGAGGATCATCGCGTTAACCCCCACTGATTTACCCGAACCTGTGGTACCAGCTACTAACAAGTGCGGCATTTTTGCCAGATCAGCAATCACCGGATGCCCGCCAATATCATGCCCTAAGGCAACGGTCACCGCTGACTTTGCCTCATCAAACTCGGGTGTATCCAGCACTTCTGAGAAACGCACAATTTGTCGATCTTCGTTGGGAATTTCGATACCGACGGTGGTTTTACCCGGAATCACTTCCACCACGCGTACACTGATCATGGCTAAAGAACGTGCCAAGTCTTTGGCTAAATTGGTAATACGACTGACTTTTACCCCAGGCGCGAGTTGGATTTCAAAACGTGTCACCACAGGCCCTGGGTGCACAGACTCCACCTGCACTTCCACACCAAACTCTTTGAGCTTGACTTCAAGCACATGGGATAACTCTTGCAGCGATTCTTCGGAATAACTGGGTTTTTTCTTTTCCGCTTTATCCAATAAAATCAATGGTGGTAAAGTCCCTTCCAGCGCAGCATCCACCACAACTGGTGCTTTACTGCTGGGCGCTGTAGGTATGGGCTTGGGCATTTGTGCTGCAGGTGCACTGATCACCGGCTCACGGCGACCTTGCGCCGCAATGGGCTCAACAGTAAAAGTCGGCTCGGTTTTCTCTAGCGTCTCACGACGGCGCGATGGTTCAGCTACGAGCGGTTGGGCGACGGGCTTTTCATTCTCTTGTGACTGTTGCTCTTTGTGCAATTCTTGCTTACGTTCTTTCACTTCACCGAGCGTATTGTCCAGCCACTCGCGCACCCATACAGTGATGCGCAGCGCTGTATCGCCGACATACTCCATAATCCGGAACCAAGATAAATTGGCATAAATAGTGAGGCCAAATAGAAAGCAAGCCAACAAAAACAAAGTCGCGCCTTCAGTGTTTAAAGCACCACGTAAGGCTTCACCCAATACTTCGCCGAGAATATTAAAGTTTTTCGCGGCACCGTCAGCAGTGTTTAAAAAATGAATGTGCGCCAAAGCAGCGCCAGAACACAACAGCAACAGGAAACCAAAGGAGCGCAGTGCAAACAGCCAACCATTCCACACCATACGCTGGTAACGGTTTTGAAACACCAGCACTGTTTTTAGCATCAGCACCAACGGGAACAGCCACGCAAAATGCCCCAGCACACTAAACAGCACATCAGCCATCCACGCACCAACGTAGCCACCCGCATTACTGACAGCATCGGCCTGCCCGGCACTATTGGAAAAGCCCGGATCATTGACATCAAAGGTGATCAATACCATCCATAAATAAATACACAGCACGGCTAACAGAATCAGCACGCCTTCTTTTAAGCGCAACCGCGCCTGTTCTTGCCAAGTCATTTTATCCGAGAGTGCTGCATGGGTTGTTCTATTCAAAAAAGCGTCCTGCGCGGCCTCTGTATGCACGAGGCTCATCAAAAATAATCACAAAGAAATGTTTAACAACAGAGCATTGTACGGACTTCAACAGGCTATTTCATCTTTAGCTGCAGCGGTTGTGCAATCATTGATCTGCACATGATTTTTTTGCTGATATGGCTTATCTTAATGCATTGCTCACCCCTACATTTTATTGCGCGTACACACCGCACACCACGACCCTTTAAGGTTTTCTATGCTGACTTGGCTCGACCGCGCCTCTGTTGAATTTCCTGCTCTAAACTTAGCCTTACGTGAACCCAATGGACTGCTGGCGGCTGGCGGTGATTTATCCAGCGCACGCCTGATAGCCGCTTATCGCCACGGCTGCTTCCCTTGGTATCAAGACGGCCAGCCCATTTTGTGGTGGTCACCGGATCCGCGCACGGTACTCTTACCCGAGCAACTGCATATTTCACGCAGCCTGCGCAAAGTACTGCGCAGCGATCAATTTAGCGTGACCTTTGACCGCAACTTTCGCGAAGTGATCCATGCTTGCGCACAACCACGTCAACATGAAGATGGGACTTGGATCACAGATGCCATACAAGACGCTTATTTTGAGCTGCATCAGCAAGGCGTGGCACATTCTGTTGAAGTATGGGATGAACACAGCTTAGTCGGCGGCTTGTACGGTATCGCTATCGGTCAACTGTTTTTTGGCGAATCTATGTTCAGCCGTGTGAGTAATGCGTCTAAAGTGGGTTTTGCCACCTTAGTCAGCACTTTAAAATCAGCAGGCTTTGTCTTAATTGACTGCCAGATGCCCACGGATCACCTGCTCAGCTTAGGCGCGCACAGCATCAGCCGTAATGACTTTGCTGCTTACCTCAGCCAGCACCTCAATACGCCAACCGCGATACAGTGGCAGCGAGCGGCCATCACTACGAGCACGCTGACGCTATGAAAACGCTACAACTGTACCTCGCCCAAGAACATCCCTGCAGTTATTTAATCGGCTATAGCGCGGGCTCTATATTTATTGATCCTAAGGTGCCGGTAACGGGCGAATTATATGGACAGCTACTCGAACAAGGTTTTCGACGCAGCGCCAATCACGTCTATCGCCCGCACTGCAAAGCCTGCGACGCCTGTGTGCCAGTGCGCATTCCGGTACAAGCTTTTAGCGCAACCCGCTCACAACAGAAAATCATCCGCCGCAATAGTGACTTAACTGTGCACGCTGTAGCTGCTGAGTTCAACGAAGAGCACTACGCGCTCTATCAACGCTATATCGAGCAGCGTCATGCCGATGGTGATATGTATCCACCCTCTATTGAGCAATTCACCAGCTTTTTAACCTCAGAGTTAGACTTTGTCTGCTTTTATGAATTTCGCTTAGGCACTGAGCTGCTGGCAGTGGCGGTGACTGATGTACTGCCCAATGGTTTATCGGCGATGTATACCTTTTTCGCTCCAGAAGATCAGCGCCGCAGCTTGGGACGTTATGCCATTTTGTGGCAAATCCAAGAAAGCCAGCGCCTCGGTGTTGAGTATCTGTATCTAGGCTACTGGATTAAAGACTGTCAAAAAATGAATTACAAAACGCAATACCAACCGCTTGAAGGCTTTACCGATCAAGCCTGGCAGCTTGTGCATGCTTAACTGACAAACCTGCAATCCTTTTCGATGCTTAAGAATCTCAATGATTGAAGGATGTTTGGCTTTTTTTGCCTAATTACGGCATAATACCCGCCGCTTTTGCCTGAATGCACTTTGAGCATCAGGTTTTTATTTGTATTTTGAGGGTTATACTGCATGTCGAAAGAAGACAGCTTCGAAATGGAAGGCACTGTCGTCGACACCCTGCCTAACACCATGTTCCGTGTGGAGTTAGAAAATGGGCACGTCGTTACTGCGCATATTTCTGGAAAAATGCGTAAAAACTATATTCGCATTTTAACGGGCGATAAAGTTCGTGTTGAAATTACGCCTTATGATCTCAGCAAGGGTCGCATTACTTACCGCGCTCGCTGATTTACATACTGCTGCGTTACAGACTTAAATACGGTACAGGTTTTTGCCTGTGCCGTTTTTTTGTTGCCTAAAAAACCAGCACTGTTAAAAAGATTGAGCCTGAATACCAGACCCAACCTTTTAACTTAAACCGCACTGAGCTTTATATAGAGCAGAACAGCGCAATGCACTGCCCTGCATCGACTCACTTAGAACTTCATATCAACCCGCGTCCACCAAGTGCGACCGGCTTCATTGACTCGCGTATCCGCGGGCAAATCAAAGGCACCGTTACCGGCCAGGTTAAGGTGTTCGCTATAGGCCTTATCAAACAGGTTGTCGATACCAGCACTGACTGTCCAGTTTTGACTCAGGCGATAAGCGCTATTGAGTGAGAACACGCCAAAGCCTGAGCTGGCATCAAAGTCTTTACTGACCACGTTACCGCGCCCTTCATCCACACGGTTTTGTGCCGCCACCACACGCCATAATGCCGAGGAACTGAAGTCACCCTGCTCATAACTTAAGCCAAAACGCGCTTCCAAAGGTGGAATTTGCGGCATGGCGCGACCGTCAGAGCTGTTTTTACCATAGGCATAAGCGAGGCTCACATCAGCCTTCCAATGCGGGGCAAAACGGTGCGAACCACCCAGTTCAGCGCCCATAATGCGCGCATCAATATTATCGACACTCGACATCGACATGCCCGGCATTTTGCCTGGACGATAAGCGAACATTAAATAGTCGCGTACCTGCCCCACATAACCCGACGCCCACAACTCAGCCGCACCACGACTGTACTGGATACCAAAATCCACCTGGGTGGTTTTTTCTGGCTTAACCGTAGCAAATGCCGTGGGTTTATAACGTGTGACTGGGTCACCTACTGGCACGCTACTGGCTGAAAATAACTCCCAGTAATCCGGCATACGTTGACTGTGGCCTAAGCCAATATAAGTTGTCGCAGGAATCGCTTGCAGGTCATGCTCATAACGTACAAAGCCACTGGGCAATGTTTCAGTGCGCCGTTTATCAGCCGTTGGGTTGGCCGCACAGTTTTTATTCATCATATTGCACAGCTCAGCACGCGTATCAGTCGCCGCTGCACGATCCAAGCGTGCACCCGTGATCAAACGCTCGCCCGCAGCCATATCCCAACTGAGCTCAGCAAATAAACCGTACTGCTTAAACTCAGCATCTTTATCCCAAGCTAAATTCTTATAGGTATTACCTGCTGCTTTACGGCCTCGATGTTCGTTTTTCTGCGCATC
>CANRHT010000077.1 GCA_947630465.1 uncultured Pseudomonadaceae bacterium | reverse complement strand
ATGTCAGTGTGTTTAGCACTGCCATGCACAAAGGGGTTGATATCTTGTGCAATGCCATCGGGGTTGGTGTGGGTGATCAAATTGAGATCTAAATCCGCCACCATTTTGTCGCGAAAGCTGTACATCTCTTGGAACTTCCAGCGGGTATCGACATGCATCACTGGAAACGGCAGCTTGCCCGGATAAAAAGCTTTGCGCGCCAAGTGCAGCATCACTGCTGAGTCTTTGCCGATGGAATAGAGCATGACGGGATTGTCGAATTCGGCAGCGACTTCACGAATAATATGAATGCTTTCGGCTTCGAGTTGTTTTAGGTGGGTTAGCTTATCGACCATGCTGTGCTCACTGTTATAGGTGTTGCGCCTGAGGTGGCTTTGGTTGTGCGAATAGGTTTTAAATAAGATGAGGCGCACTTTAGCATGGCAGGTTAGTTCTAATGAAATGGTTATTAAGAACTAAAAAGCATAGATATATAAAAAGCGGCATGCCGGACTTTCCCATCTAGAGCGTCCTCTAGTTGTAGGTCGCCCATTTGTGGTCGACATTGTTTTGCCTGGTATTTTGGCTCAATGGATGCGGTAGCCGGCCGTGCAAAGAGCTGTCGACCCTAAAGTGTCGACTTACGCGCACCCTAAAGTGTCGAGCTGATTTCTACACCGGATTGTCACATTCCACATACTGATGCTCAATGTCAAAACGCTCAGCCAACCACTCACCTAAGGCCTGCACACCGTAACGCTCAGTAGCGTGGTGGCCGGCGGCGAAGAAGCTGATGCCGTTTTCTTGTGCTTCATGAAACGTACGCTCCGATACTTCACCGGTAATATAAGCATCCGCACCTGCTGCAATTGCTTGCTCGATATAACCTTGCGCGCCACCGGTGCACCAAGCCACTTTTTGAATCGGTGTCTGCTGATCAAAGACTAAAGGCGTGCGTCCCAGGGCGGATTCAATCCGCGTGGCAAAATCGCTGGCGGACACAGGCGCAGCCAAGGTGCCGATCAAACCCACACTGCGCGGATTATCCGGCTCCAGAGAACCCGTCACCGTTAAGCCCAAACGCTGCGCCAATTGCACGTTATTGCCCACTTCAGGGTGCACATCCAGCGGCAGGTGATAGGCCAATAAATTAATATCATGCGTCAGTAACGCCTTAATCCGGCGCTGCTTCATCCCGGTAATACACTGATCTTCACCCTTCCAAAAATAGCCGTGATGCACCAGCAAAGCATCGGCTTGCAACTCAATCGCCGCATCAATTAAGGCTTGGCTGGCCGTTACACCGCTGACAATCCGCTTAATCTGCGCTTTACCTTCCACTTGCAAACCGTTCGGGCAGTAATCGCTGATGGTATTAACCTTGAGGTACTGGGCGATTTCTTCAATGAGGACATGACGTTCAACAGACATAATTGTTCCTTAATGTGAATGGACGGTACTTTAATCGGCGACTGCATTCTATAATGCCGCCGATTAACACGCTCTTTAGCAAATGCCGCTGTTTTAGCACGGATGCAGCGCCGGTGTAAGGTCTGCGTGATCTGGATTTTCAGTCTTTAATAATTTTGGAATGTGCTATGTCGCGCGTGTTGAAAGAGTATGGGTGGCCTTTGTTGGTGGGGCTGTTGGTTGCGCTGTTGGTGATTGAACGCTTCCCGCATTGGGTTGGTTTGCCCAGTACTACTTTAAATGTCCAGCAAGCCCCCGCCTATACCAGCGCTGCGCAAGGCCCAGTTTCTTATGCGGCTGCTGTGAGCCGCGCATCGCCTGCTGTGGTTAACTTATACACCACCAAAGTGGTCAGTAAACCCTTGCCATCACTCTACAGTGACCCAGCGTTCAAGCGTTTTTTTGGTGATAACTTACCGCAACAAAAGCGCATGGAGTCCAGTTTGGGTTCAGCCGTGTTGATGAGCAAAGATGGCTATTTATTGACCAATAACCATGTCACAGCGGGCGCTGACCAAATTATTGTTGCCCTTAAAGATGGTCGTGAAACTTTAGCACGGGTGATTGGCAGTGATCCGGAAACTGATTTAGCCGTATTGAAAATCGACTTAGCAGACCTGCCGGCGATTACTTTAGGCCGCTCTGATGCGATTCGGATTGGTGATGTGGTGCTGGCGATTGGTAATCCCTTTGGTGTGGGACAAACCGTCACTATGGGTATTGTCAGTGCCACTGAGCGTCATCAGTTGGGGCTCAATACCTATGAAGATTTTATCCAGACCGATGCCGCGATTAATCCAGGTAACTCCGGTGGTGCTTTGGTTGATGCACAGGGTAATCTACTGGGAATTAACACGGCGATTTTTTCCCGCTCGGGTGGCTCGCAAGGCATTGGTTTTGCTATTCCCGTTAAGTTAGCCATGGATGTGATGCGCTCGATTGTTGAACATGGTCAGGTGGTGCGCGGTTGGTTGGGCTTGGAAGTGCAAGCTTTAACGCCAGAGTTGGCCGAGTCTTTTGGCTTGCTGGATAGCCCCGGTATTTTAGTGGCTGGTGTGTACCGTGAAGGACCAGCTGCGCAAGCTGGACTCAAACCGGGCGATGTGATCATTAATATTGCCGAAAAACCTGCACAAGATGGACGCACTTCAATGAATCAAGTCGCGCAAATGCTACCGGGTGCAACGATCAAGTTGGATATTTTACGCAATGGCCAACCACGCACTTTACTGGCAACCATAGGTTTACGCCCGCCATCGGATTGAGTGGATCAGGCATAAAAAAAGGAGCTCGTTTGAGCTCCTTTTTGCATTCGATCAAGCCAAACTTAACGCTTCAAACCGTACCCTTCAGATAAGGTGCCAGTATCATCGCTGTAATCACGTGGTGCTTCAGTGGCAGGATCAAACTGACTGTCTTGCGGTGCGCGGATACGCTCACGCGGCTTGCTGTCGTCTACCAAACTGGCTAGTAAACGCTCACGGGTGACTTCATCAAGGGCTAAACGCTCAGCGCCAACTGACAAATGCTGCTGCACATCTTGATAGTTTTGTGTGAGTTTTTTTACTAAAGAAGCAGTGGTGTTAAAATGCGTCACCACTTCACTTTGATAGCTGTCAAAACGCTCTTGCAACTCATCGAGTTGATCTTGAGTTTTTCCAGGTGAGGTACGTTGCAATACGCGTGCTAAAATAACGCCAATAATAATTCCACCCACTAAAGTGAGTGCTGGGATTAACCAAACGGGGAGTGACTGTTCCACAAGACTTCCTCTTTAAACGGCTTTGCTTTACGTTAACCACTTATGCCTGTTCTGTACAGCATCGAGCAGGCTCCAATGAGCAACAGTATCGGCTTTATTGACAATACTTACCACTAGACGAATTTACCCCAATGCGGGTTATGGAGTTGTTTTTTGTTGATGCGTGAAAATCCTGTCCTGATTGATGGCCCGGTCGGTGCTCTTGAAGCGCTGCATTTGCCCGTAGCGGATGCGCGCGGGATTGCTTTAGTGTGCCATCCCAATCCGAGCCAAGGCGGCACTATGCTCAATAAAGTCGTGTCGACTCTGCAGCGTACGGCGCGTGATAGCGGTTTAGCGACTTTGCGTTTTAACTACCGTGGCACCGGTAAAAGTGCTGGCGAGCATGATATGTCCAGCGGTGAAGTGGATGATGCACAAGCCGCTTTGGCGTGGTTGCAGGAGCAGCACCCGGGATTACCGGTTTATTTATTGGGCTTTTCTTTTGGTGGTTTTGTCGCCGGCAGTTTGTCAGGGCGTTTACAGCAAGCGGGGGTAGCTATTGCGCAGCTCTATTTAGTGGCTCCAGCAGCGATGCGTTTTGATGCTGAGCACCCGCTGGCCAGCAATACACAACTGACCATTATTCAGCCGCAGGATGATGAAGTGATTGATCCGCAAGTGGTCTATCAATGGTCGGCGGCATTAAGTCAGCCCCATGAGCTGCTAAAAGTGGCAGACTGTGGGCACTTTTTCCATGGTCGTCTGCCCGAGCTGAAGCAGTTGGTGGCGGAACGTCTTTAATTTATTAACAGTGATTGAGTAGATATGAGCACGCGAGTTTTAACTGGAATTACCACCACGGGCACACCGCATTTAGGCAACTACGCGGGTGCGATTCGTCCGGCAATTGCGGCGAGTCAAGTTGATAATGTGGAGTCGTTTTATTTTTTAGCCGATTACCATGCACTGATTAAGTGTGATGATCCGGCGCGCATTCAGCGTTCGCGTTTAGAAATCGCTGCGACTTGGCTGGCTGGTGGTTTGGATGCCGAGCGTGCCACTTTTTATCGCCAGTCCGATATTCCGGAAATCACTGAGCTGACCTGGCTGCTGACGTGTGTCGCATCCAAAGGTTTGCTCAATCGTGCGCACGCTTATAAAGCATCGGTGGATCACAATGAAGCGGCTGGGCTTGATCCAGATGCAGGTGTGACTATGGGTTTGTTCAGCTATCCGGTGTTGATGGCGGCGGATATTTTGATTTTTAATGCGAATAAAGTGCCAGTGGGCCGTGATCAGGTACAGCACGTGGAAATGGCGCGTGATATTGGTCAGCGCTTTAATTATTTATTTGGCAAGGGCCGTGAGTTTTTTGCCATGCCAGAAGCGATTATTGAGGAAGACGTAGCAACTTTGCCGGGCTTGGATGGCCGTAAAATGTCGAAAAGTTATGACAATACCATTCCGCTGTTTTCCTCTAGCAAAGAATTAAAAAGCGCCATTTCGCGGATTGTGACCGACTCTAAATTGCCGGGTGAGGCGAAAGATGCCGACAATTCACATCTGTTTACCTTGTATCAAGCGTTTTCTACTCCGGCTGAGCAAGCGGCGATGCGTGCTGATTTGCAAGCAGGCTTAGCCTGGGGCGAAGCCAAGCAGCGCTTGTTTACGCTACTTGATGAGCAGTTGAGCGAACCACGTGAGCGCTACCATGCGTTGTTGGCCAAGCCCAATGACTTGGAAGATATCTTGCAGGCTGGCGCAGTTAAGGCGCGTAAAATAGCCACGCCGTTTTTGCAGGAATTACGTGAGGCGGTGGGTTTGCGCAGCTTTGCGGTGCAGGGCGCGGATTTAGTGACCAGCAAGAAGAAAGCTAAAAAAGCCAGTCGTGTGGTGAGTTTTCGCGATGATGAGGGTTTTCGCTTTCGTGTGTTAAGCAGTAAGGGCGAGGATTTATTGTTGTCGAAGGCGTTTGCCGATGGCCGTGGCGCGGGTGTGGCATCGAAGCATGTACAAACGGCACAAGATGCATTGGATATTCGCCAAGTGGATCAGCAATTGACGGTATGGATGGATAATGAATGCATTGCCCAAGGCCCGCAGTACGGCAGTGATGCCTTGTGTGCTGAAGCGCTGCTGGAGTTGCGTGCAGCATTGACCGCCGAGTAAGCGTGCTCTATCGGTGCTCTGTGTGTAGGTCAGACATTTATGTCCGACTCTGTTGTGAGTGCATGCTTTGTGCCGTGTCGAGCATAAATGCGCGACCTACAGGAGATAACCAGACACGCATAAAAAAACGGAGCTTTAGGGCTCCGTTTTTGCTGTTGTGCGCTGGGATTATGAGCCCATTTGCTTCTCTTTAATTTCTGCTAATGTTTTGCAATCAATGCACATCGTAGCAGTAGGGCGGGCTTCGAGGCGGCGGATGCCGATTTCTACGCCGCAAGCGTCACACCAGCCGTAATCATCTTCTTTGATCAGTTCGATAGTCTCATCAATTTTCTTGATCAATTTACGCTCGCGATCACGGGTGCGCAGTTCTAGGCTGAACTCTTCTTCTTGACTGGCGCGGTCGGCCGGATCAGGAAAGTTAGCGGCTTCATCCTTCATGTGGTTGACGGTACGATCCACTTCTTCCATCAACTCTTGCTTCCAAATGTTGAGGATGTTGGTGAAGTGAGCGCGCATATTTTCGCTCATATACTCTTCGTCTTTTGCTGTCTCATAAGGCACAAAAGTACGGATCAATTGGCTACTTTGGTTTTCTGCTTTATTGGGCATAGGTCCGCCTCTCAAACACTCAAGATCACTGCGTAAACGATGCTAAACGGTTGTCCGAATTAACCCCTCTACGCTCACAAGCGGGCGAACTTACCAGAAAGGTGTTCGCTACGCTAGCTTTTTGTCGCTATCCGTCATGTGTTGCATGGTTTTGTGCGGTAGATCACTCTATTATTCGACCAAAGTACCATGCAGGGTGAAGGGCTTAGCTTCGTCGATAAAGACATCAACAAACTGGCCAATCAAGCTTGGGTTGTTGCTGCGGAAATACACAATACGGTTATTTTCGTTACGCCCTTGCAGCAAGCCGGGGTCTTTTTTCGCGTAATCGTTCACTAAAATCCGCTGTGTAGTACCCGCCATGCGCCGCGTATGGGCAAAGCCTTGTTGCTGTAGACGATGCTGTAATAAGCCAAGGCGATGCTTGATGACGTCTTCAGGCGTATCGTCTTTTAGCTCTGCTGCAGGCGTACCGGGGCGCGGGCTGTAGATAAAGGAGTAGGAAAAGTCAAAATCTACATCAGCAACCAACTGCATGGTTTGCTCAAAGTCTTTTTCAGTTTCACCGGGGAAGCCGACAATAAAGTCCGAGCTGATTAAAATATCTGGCACGGCGGCTTTGAGTTTGCGGATGCGTGATTTGTATTCCAGTGCGGTGTGGTTGCGCTTCATCGCGGCTAAAATACGGTCGGAACCTGATTGCACCGGTAAGTGCAGGTATTTAGCCAGCTTAGGAATATTGGCGTGGGCATCAATCAGCGAATCAGAAAACTCTAACGGATGCGAGGTCATATAGCGGATGCGATCAATGCCGTCGACTTCTGCCACTAAGCGAATCAATTCAGCAAAATCAGCAATATCGCCATTACCTGTGTCGCCGCGATAGCCGTTGACGTTTTGTCCGAGCAAAGTGACTTCGCGCACGCCGTGTTCAGCCAGGTGGCGGATTTCTTTGAGAACATCCGCCAGTGGTCGGCTGACTTCTTCACCGCGGGTGTAAGGTACGACGCAGAAACTGCAGTACTTGCTGCAGCCTTCCATCACCGATACGTAGGCGGTGGGGCCGTCAATACGAGGCTCAGGTAGGCGGTCAAATTTTTCAATTTCTGGAAAAGAGACATCTACTTGGGCTTTGCCAGTGCTGCGTGCAGCGTCAATCATGTCGGACAAACGGTGCAGTGTTTGCGGGCCAAAGACCACATCAACATAAGGTGCGCGTTCACGAATAGCTGCACCTTCTTGACTGGCAACGCAACCGCCCACGCTGATCACTAGGTCTGGATTGGCGAGTTTAAGTTCACGCCAGCGGCCTAGTTGTGAATAGACTTTATCCTGTGCACGCTCACGAATGGAGCAGGTATTCAGCACGATAATGTCGGCTTCGGCAGCGTCTTTGGTGGTTTCTATGGCTTGGTTTTCGCCCAATAAATCTACCATGCGCGAGCTGTCGTACTCGTTCATTTGGCAGCCGTGGGTTTCGATGTACAGTTTTTTAGCCATGAGATAACGCGCCTACAAGTAACTACAATAGCCGCATATTATGGAAGACCCACGGGAAGGGCGCAAACCTATTTGGTCTTTTTGCAGTGAATGGATTGAATGAGCGCATGTTGTTGCTGGATTAGCGAGTGAAGCAGGGCGCTGGAGGTTAGATTAGTGCGCGCCGTGCTGCGGGGTATGTGTTTGTCCGTCGATGAACCCGTCCGGGGCTCAACTCCGGCGCTACGCCATCCTTGGCTCCGCTTGTCATACAAACCCCAAATCACTCGTTGAGCCTGTGCAGTGTTTACAGTTATGACGTAGTTGAAAATCAAGTTATAAAAAAGCGCAGTAAGTTTGCCAACACCATCATTGATCAATAAGTACAGCGATCGTGCTGCGGCAAGCGTAGCCATGGATGGCGCAGCGCCCGACTTGGGGCGGGACGCCCCGTGGAGGGAAAAGCAACATGAGCGCTGTACGACATGCGCCTAACTGTGGCTCTAATATGTTGACTCATAAAGTTATGTGCATACCGCACTGCCACTAGATCGCGAGTAACTACTTCTTATGCACATTCTTCGGCAGTTGCACCACTTCGCTGCCCGAATACATATCCGACCAAGTACGCTTTTGCTTATCAAATAGCATCCACAACAAGCCCAGTCCGGCGGGTAGCCAAGAAATCAGTGCGATTAAAAAGCGTAACAAAGCCTGCCAGATATCAATCGCGCTGCCATCAGCGTTTTGCACACGTAAACCCCAGACCTGCATGCCTAACGTTTGCCCACCATGCGTCCAGAATTTTGCGAAAAACCCAAATACCGCAAAAAACAACAGCGTTGACAGCACAGGGTCGATATCTAACATCTGCGATTCAGACATCTCCAACAGCGCTTGTGAGCCATAAATCAGCCGTAAAATGCCCTGCTGATAAATCATCGTCACCACCATCACCAAAGCAATACACAGCATAAAATCATAAAAAATCGCTGCGAGACGTTTCCAGAAACTCGCTTTAGGAAAATTGCCCGTAGGTTGCAATACGACATGCTTAGCCATAACCAAGAAATACCTGAAGTGTAAAAGTGCTGCATTGTAACCACGCCCAACTGCGGGCGCGACTCTATTATGTGGTGTGGGCTAGTCCGTGCTGCGAATCTGATTGCGGCCAGCGTTTTTTGCCAGATACATACGCTGATCGGCGGTATTTAACAGCGCATCCAAATCAGCCGCTTGATCCACCATGCGTTCCGCCAAACCAATACTCGCCGTCAGGGGTGAGCCGTCTGGACGCACACCTAAGCCATTGTTTTGCATCCGCTTAATGCCTTTTGTTGCCTGCTCTAAATTAGTGCTGGGCATAATGATTAAAAACTCTTCACCACCCCAGCGCAGCAAACTGTCTGAATTGCGCAGTTTTTTGTTCAAAGACTTGGCAAATTCACGCAACACTTTATCGCCTGCTTCATGCCCAAACTGATCGTTGACGCTTTTAAAATTATCCAAATCAATAAAAGCCAATGTCAGCGGCTGCTCATTACGCTGTGCGGAGGACCATTGAATAGTC
>CANRHT010000076.1 GCA_947630465.1 uncultured Pseudomonadaceae bacterium | reverse complement strand
TTCTCCGTGGTGCGGATGGTATGAGTCATATTATTAGTGTTGTGACTGATGAACTTAAACACGCTTACTGAAATAGCGCCATTTAGACATTGGTCGAAAAACTATCCTCAAGTAAAGTATCCTGCACCACACAGGTCACAGCGCGTCTATAAGCACGCGTCACCGACTGTCGCATGAACATGGCACACTCAGAAAAACTGCACAGGATGTCTCGATGTCAACCACTCAACAAATTCAGCCCGGCTTTATCGTGGCACATAGTAACCATTTAGAAGAGTTACGCGATTTAGTCGTGCAATGGACGAAGATTAATCCGCTGAATGTCTTAGAAAACGAACATATTTTAGTGCAAAGCAATGGTATTGCGCAGTGGCTGAAATTGGCTTTGGCAGATGACAACGGCTGCGGGATTGCTGCCGGTTTACAAGTGGGTTTGCCCGCACGTTTTTTATGGCAAATGTATCGTCAAGTATTGGGTACAGACACCATTGCTAAAAGTTCACCCTTTGATAAGGCACCGCTGACGTGGCGGTTAATGCGTTTATTACCAAAGGTCGTCGGGCAACCCGTATTTGCGCCGCTGCAGCATTTTTTGGGTGATGATCCTGATTTGCGCAAGCGTTATCAGTTGGCGGAGCGCTTAGCTGACTTATTTGATCAGTACCAAGTGTATCGTGCTGATTGGCTAAAAGACTGGGCTAACGGTGATGATCAACTACGGCAAATTGAAGGGCAGCCGCAAGTCAATCCTGATAAGGCACAGGCGCGCCAGCCAACCGTCGCTTGGCAAGCGGCGTTATGGCGTTTATTGATTGATGATATTGGTGAAGAAGCGATTTATAGCAGTCGTGCAGCAGTGCACCCACGTTTTATGGCTGCGATGCAAGCCATGGACACAGCACCCGCTGGCTTGCCACGGCGCATTGTTGTATTTGGTATTTCATCTTTACCTGCACAAATGGTCGATGCGCTCGCAGCAATCAGCCGTTTTAGCCAAGTGATGCTGTGCGTGCATAACCCCTGTCAGTACCACTGGGCTGATATTGTTGAAGACAAACAACTGCTGCGCCATGAATACCGCCGTCAAAGTCGCAAACAAGGTTTTCCTGAAGTGCTCTCAATTGAGCAACTGCACCAGTTTGCCCATCCGCTATTGGCTGCATGGGGCAAGCAGGGGCGGGATTATATTAACTTGCTGGATCAGCACGATGAACTGGAGAGTTACCGCGCTCAGTTCCAGAATAATGGCCAGCGCGTGGATATGTTTGAGGACGGCAAAACAGCGACCATCCTTGAACAATTACACAATGACATGCTGCACTTGCGCCCACTGGCTGACACCAAAACACATTGGCCGGCGGTAGATCCACAAACGGATCAATCGCTGCGCTTTCATATCACCCACAGTGCGCAACGTGAAGTTGAAGTGCTGCATGATCAACTGCTGGCACATTTTAATGCTGATCCGACGTTAAAGCCGCGCGATATTATTGTGATGGTGCCGGATATCAACAGTTACGCACCTTATATCCAAGCGGTATTTGCTCAGTATGCCCGTGATGATTTGCGCTATATGCCATTCACCTTATCTGACCAAGCCGAGCAAAGTACCGAGCCGCTGTTAATCGCCTTGCATGCGCTGTTACGTCTGCCCGAATCACGCTTAACCGTGACCGATATTATGAGTTTGCTTGATGTGCCAGCACTGCGCGCACGCTTTGCCATAGATGAAGCGCATTTGCCGATTTTGCAGGATTGGCTTACCGGTGCCGGTGTCCGCTGGGGCTTGAATGCTAAGCACCGAGAAGACTTTAAACTGCCGCATGGCTTGGCACAAAACACCTGGGACTTTGGCTTGCAGCGTATGCTGCTGGGCTACGCGATGGGTAATAGCGATGCCTATGCGGATATCCAACCCTATGATGAAGTCGGCGGTCTCAACGCCGCTTTAATTGGTCCACTGACACATTTTTTAGATGCCTTACAAACACTGCATGAACAGTTAAGTGCCGTGCAGTCATTTACCCAATGGCACTCAATATTTTTAGCGCTGCTGGAACAGTTCTTTATCAGCGACAACGATAGCGAATATTTACTGGTGCAGCGCTTACGTGAAGGTTGTCAGCAGTGGTATCAGTTGTGTATGGATGCCGAACTGGACGAGCCGCTGACGCTGGCTGTGGCGCGTGAGGCGTGGCTGAGTAATGTCGATTCAGATCACTTAAGCCAGCGCTTTCTCGCCGGCTCAATTAACTTTTGTACTTTAATGCCGATGCGCGCCATTCCGTTTCGCATGGTGTGTTTACTGGGCATGAATGATGGCGATTATCCGCGCGTGCAAGCACCGCTGGATTTTGACCTGATGGGCAGCGATTATCGCCCAGGGGATCGATCTCGCCGTGAAGATGACCGCTATTTACTCTTGGAAGCGTTGCTCTCTGCGCGTGAAAAGCTGCATATCAGCTGGGTGGGGCGTAGCGTGCGTGATAACACTGAACGGCCCCCTTCGGTGTTAGTTGCACAGTTACGAGATCACCTCAGCAGTGGCTGGCATATCGCAGGAGAGCAATCCTTGTTGGATGCTTTAACCACGGTGCACCCCTTGCAGCCCTTTAGTCAGCACTATTTTAATGATGACAATTTTAAGGGTGAGATTTTTAACCACGACAATGCGCCAACCGGCTTATTTACGTATGCCGCTGAATGGGCAGCGCTGCACCAGCCCTACGATGGGGCAACGAGTACAGCGGCGCTCGCGCAGTTTGTCCCCAGCGGCAGCATGACGCCTGAGTTATTGCAGCGTTTTTTAAGGGATCCGGTGAAGCATTTCTTTACTGAGCGGCTTAAGGTGCATCTTGATCAGGCAGAGCTGGAGCTTTTTGAAGACGAGCCCTTTGCTCTAAATGGCTTACAGCGTTACAGCTTGCAAGAAGCACTGCTTAATGCGGGCAAACATGCGCCACTGGACGCTGATGTATCGATGGTGCTTGAGCAGCACAGTGAAAAATTACAGCGCAGTGGTGCCTTGCCGATGTGTGCCTTTGGTGATGAAGTGCGCAACGAGTTAATTGCACCTCTACTGGAGCAATTACAGCATTACCGTGCGGTATGCCAAGCCTGGCCGCATGAGGAAGACACCGCGCGGATTATTGATATTCAACATGCACACATCCACTTGCAGGGCTGGCTGGGTGGGTTACGTCGTGCTGGGCAACAAGGGCAAACAGCGACGTCTTATGCGCGTATTGAATTAATTCCCGGGAAAATCAATAAGGGTAAAGAGCGCAGTTGGCACCGACTGCTTAAGCCATGGGTGCAGCATGTACTGATCAACGCCAGCGGAACGCCTGCGCAAACATTGATTATCGCTCAAGAAAGCAGCATCGCTTTTAGCAGTCTCACCCAAGAAAACGCAGTGCAGATTGTCCAGCAATGGCTTGAATGTTGGTACAGCGGCTTAAACGCCCCCATTCCTGTCGCTTTTAAAACAGCCATGGCCCTATTAAGCGAGCAGGCCGCAGGTAAAGAAGGGTCTGGTAAGGCTAAATCTGTTTACGAGGGTGGTTTTCAAAACACTGGCGAGGTCGAGCAAAGTGCAGCGTTAGCACGTCAATATCCAACCTATGCGGACTTAACCGACGACGAAACCTTTGCCGATTGGGCGGCACTGCTCTATGAGTCGCTGCTCAATGCCAATATTCTTAAACTTGAACGTCAAGGAGATTCGTTATGAGTCAGGTAGACACTTCACAACGACCCTTAGCCTTGCAGTTTCCATTGCACGGCAGCCGTTTAATTGAAGCCAGTGCGGGTACCGGAAAAACCTATACCATCGCTGCGCTCTATGTGCGCCTGATTCTGCAGCATGGCTTGGATGACAGTGCTTTTAATCGACATTTATTACCGCCAGAAATCCTTGTGGTGACTTTTACTGATGCCGCCACGCAAGAATTACGTGATCGCATCCGTGCAAAGCTGGTGGAAGCGGCGCAGGTTTTTCGCGCAGAACAGGACAAACCTGATGCTTTACTGCATACCTTGCGCGCCGATTATTCAGCCGAACAATGGCCAGCGTGCGCGCAGCGTTTAGATCAAGCGGCGCAGTGGATGGATGAAGCTGCCGTCTCCACGATTCACTCTTGGTGTCAGCGTATGTTGCGTGAACATGCCTTTGATAGTGGCAGTTTATTTACGCAAACCTTGGAAACCGACCACAGCGATTTACTGGCTTTAGTGGTGAAAGACTATTGGCGCCAGCAGTGTTATCCGCTCCCTGTGCCACATGTGCTGTGGGTGCAGGAGCATTGGCAGCAGCCTGAAGCGCTGCAGCGGAAAATATATCCGCTGCTGGATGCACAATCCTCGTCTGCGACTCAAACCGAGCAATCACTGAGCCAACTCTTGGATGCGGGCATCAAACAACAGCAGCACAGCTTGGCAACACTCAAGGCGCAGTGGCCGCAATGGACACAAGAACTGCGAGATATCTTTGAGAAAGCCGTTGCGCAAAAGGCGGTCAATGGCAGCAAGCTGCGGCCATCCTATTACGAGCCTTGGTTTACTAAACTCAATGCGTGGGCGACAGATGACACGCAGATCAGTTTTGATATCGGCAAAGGCAGCGAGCGTTTAACCCCCGAAGGCCTGTACGATGCATGGAAAGACACTAGCGCTGTGCCTGATCATCCGGCGCTAGATGCCATGTGTACTTTGCCAAATCAGTTAGCGCTGTTAACGCGCGAACTGGATGAGCTTGCGCTCTGGCATGCAGCGAACTGGGTCAAGCAGCGCTTTTATCTAGAAAAGCAACAACGCGCCGAGATGGGTTTTGATGACATGCTCACGCGTCTTGATAGCGCTTTGCAAGGCCCAAGCGGTGAGCGTTTAGCTGAAGTCATTCGCCAGCAGTTTCCCATCGCACTCATTGATGAGTTTCAAGATACCGACCCTTTGCAGTACCGCATCTTTGACAGTATTTATCGTATTAAAGACAACAGCAGCGATACTGGATTGTTTTTGATTGGTGACCCCAAACAAGCGATTTATAGCTTTCGCGGTGCGGATATTTATACCTATTTATATGCCCGCCGCGCCACTGCAGGTCGTCATTACAATTTAGAAAAAAACTTCCGTTCAACGCATTCGATGGTCGCGGCAGTCAACCAACTGTTTGCGTTAGCCGAGCAGCGCGATGACAGTCAAGGTGCTTTCTTGTTTAAGCAGGGAGCCAGTAATGACTTACCTTTTTTACCGGTCACAGCACAAGGCCGCGCCGAGCAGTTTTGGCTAGCAGGGGCGGCGCAACCGGCTTTAACCCTTTGGCAGCAGCCCTCTGATGAGCCGCTCTCACGCGAGCAATACCTAGAAAACATGGCCGCCAGTAGCGCGACGCAGATTGCACATCTGTTGAATTTAGCCGCTGATCAGCAAGCCGGCTTTAAGTCCAGTGACGGTCAGCTACAAGCACTGCAGCCCAATGATATTGCCATATTGGTGCGTGATATGCGTGAAGCGCAAGCCATCCGCAAGCACCTAGCCGCACGTAATGTACGCAGTGTGTATCTGTCAGATAAAGATTCGGTGTTTGCCAGCCAAGAGGCTCGGGATGTGCAAAGTTGGCTGCATGCGTGCTTGCATCCTGACAATGAGCGCGCTTTAAAAGCAGCGCTGGCCTGCAGTACCTTTGCCTTACCTTTGAGCGAGCTGGAACGTATCAATGAAGACGAATTGCTCTGGGAAAAACGCGTTTTACAATTTAAAGATTACTTAGAGCGCTGGCACAAGCAGGGCGTCTTGCCGATGCTGCGTAAATTGATGCATGACTTTGAGTTGCCACAGCGCTTAGTGCAACGCCCTGACGGCGAACGCGCTTTAACAAACGTGCTGCACCTGTCGGAATTGTTGCAACATGCAGCGCGCGAGCTGGACGGTGAGTTTGCTGTATTACGTTATTTGCAAACCGCTTGCGCAGGTCAAGCAGAGGGCGCGCAAGAGCAGATCCTACGTCTAGAAAGCGATGAGTCTTTGGTGCGGGTGATTACCATCCATAAATCTAAAGGCCTCGAATATCCATTAGTGTTTTTACCCTTTATTTGTGGGTTTCGCGCGCAAGAAGGCAAGCAACCCTTTAGCGTGCAAGTTGATGGGAAGCGTACCTTAATGCTGCATGCAGACAAGGATGCGCTGGTTTTAGCTGAGCAAGAACGTCTCGGTGAGGATTTACGCTTGCTCTATGTGGCACTGACCCGCGCACGGCATGCCTGTTGGTTAGGCATGGCTGATTTGAAAAAAGGCCAAGGTAAAAACTCGGTACTGCATAACAGTGCCATGGGTTACTTGCTCAATAACAGTAAGCCGCTCACAAATGAGTCAACTCTGGCGCACTGGTTAAGTCCTTTTGCACACAACGACGAGTCATTGGTCAGCGTGGTACGCCTGCTGCCGGAGAGTAATGATACGCAGGTCAATCAGCTGCATGGAGACTGTGCGCCAACTTGGCGTGTTGCCCAGCGTCGTACCCGTGAACACTGGTGGATCGCTTCATACAGTGCGCTGCGTTATAACGCCCAAGCGCCCGATATAGCTGTGCAATCGCAGGAGCGCGTAGAAGATTTAGCACCGCAATCAGCGCTGGCACAAAATATCAGTGACGATGAGCAGGATGCGCCACTCTCCGGCGACACTGAAATCAATATGCAAGAATCACAAGGCATCCATAGCTTTCCACGGGGCGCTAAGCCCGGTACTTTTTTACATGGGGTGTTGGAGTGGGCGGCTGAGCAAGGTTTTGCCGGCATATTGGATGATCCAGAACAGAGCCAGTTATGGCTGGCCGAACGCAGTAAAGCCTATGATTTTGAGCAACATACAGAGCTGCTCTGGCCTTGGTTGAGCGCTTATGTGCAAGCGCCGTTCTTATTTGGCGCACAACCCATGGTGTTAACTCAGTTGGCACAGTACCAAGCCGAAATGGAGTTTTGGTTTGCCACCCATAAAGCCAATACTCTGCAGATTGATCAGCTGATCCGTGAGTTTGTCCTGCCCGGTACCGAGCGGCCATACCTGCAGCCTGAGCGTTTAAATGGCATGTTTAAGGGCTTTATTGACTTGGTACTGGAGCATGAAGGACGTTATTACGTGGTCGATTATAAGTCCAATTGGCTGGGTGATACGACGACTGCTTATAGCAGCGAAGCGATGGATGAGTGCGTGCTAACTCACCGTTATGATGTGCAGTACAGCCTTTATATGCTGGCATTACATCGTTTGTTAAAACTGCGCATCGCTGATTACGACTACGATCAGCATATGGGTGGCGCGGTGTATATGTTTTTACGTGGCGCTGAGCATTCAAGCCAAGGCCTGCACCATGCGCGTCCATCGCGCGAACTCATTGAACGCTTGGATGCACTATTTAAAGCCACAGCTGAGGAGACGCAAGCATGATGCAGCAAGGACAACTCTTTGGCGACACACTGCCAACAGCCGACGTACACACACCTGAGGCAAAACAAATACACATCCTATTAGACAGTCGTGAGGCGCTCTTAACTCTATTAGATGAGTGGCTCGTTGCGGGCTGGATTCGGGCACTCGATGTCGCCTTGGTGAAGCTGCTGGCAAAGCTCGACCCTGATGCCGCACCCTTAGTCTTACTCGCCACGGCTTTGGTCAGTCATCAGTTGGGGCACGGCCATATTTGTTTGGATTTACCCAGTGTTCTGCGTGATCCAGATTTAGCCCTCTTGATGCCACCCGAAGGGCGTATCAGCAATGAACAGCCGCTGTTGCCATCACAGCTGTTACTCACTGTTAGCCTAGAGTCTTGGCTGGCTGCTTTGGATCACAGTGCGCTGCTCTATAAACCTGAACAGGGCCGCAGCGTAAAACCTTTAGTACGGGTACAGCAGCGTGTGTATTTATACCGTTATTGGCAGTATGAAAGCAGTGTTGCCACAGGTTTAGTACAGCGTACCGACCGACAAATGCCGTTGGCAGATGATTTCAGTCAGCGCTTAAATGATCTATTTGCTATGCCGCATAGTGTTGCAGGCACGCAGCAAACCGATTGGCAAAAAGTCGCCTGCGCCATGGCTGCACAAGGGCAATTGACCTTAATCACTGGCGGTCCTGGCACTGGTAAAACCACGACAGTCGTGCGCTTACTGGCATTGTTGCAGCAAAGCGCGTTACAAGCAGGGCAGGCGCTGCGTATTCAATTGGCCGCACCTACAGGTAAAGCAGCAGCGCGTTTAACAGAATCCATTGGTCAGCAAGTGGCTTCATTGCCCGTTACTCCAGAAGTACAAAACAGCATTCCAACGGAAGTGACCACCTTGCACCGCTTACTCGGTAGCCTACCGGGCACGCGTCATTTTCGTCATAACAGTAACAATCCGTTAGTGGTTGATGTACTGGTGATTGACGAAGCTTCGATGATTGACCTGGAAATGATGCATAACGTGCTGCAAGCGCTGCCCAAACATGCACGTCTGATTTTACTGGGCGATAAAGACCAGCTGGCTTCAGTTGAGGCGGGCTCAGTGCTCGGGGATTTATGTGCTGATGCTGAGTACGCTTATTACAGCCCAGACACCCAGCAAAACCTTGAGCAATTGTGCAATGAAAAAGTATACGCAGAGCCTTGGCGTGTCGGTAACGCTGAGCAGCATCGTTTAGCACAACGCACAGTGATGCTGCGCCATTCACGGCGTTTTGGTAGCGATTCGGGGATTGGTCAATTAGCGCAAGCCGTTAACCAAGGGCAGGCGCAACAGGCATGGCAACTGCTGCACACTGAGTTGGCTGATATTAACTATTTACTGCTCAATACCAGCAACAGCGCCGAGCTTGATCGTGTACTGCTCAATACCCATGCGCAAGCTAAAGATACCCTGAGCAGTGCTGGCTATGCCTATTACCTGCAAGTGCTACAACAACAGCGCCCTAATCCGCCGCCACCTTTTAGTGATCCAGCTTGGGATCAATGGGCCAGCGCAGTCTTGCAAGCTTTTGATCAGTTTCGCCTGCTGTGTGCGCTGCGCAAAGGTGAGTTTGGTGTGACAGGACTTAACCAGCGTATTGC
>CANRHT010000075.1 GCA_947630465.1 uncultured Pseudomonadaceae bacterium | reverse complement strand
ACATAATACAAAGGCCGTATATATTTAAAGATGATTTGAGCTTTCAAATTCTTTAAGCGTTATGCACTTTGTTACATGTCTTGCGTCGACTTGCGCCGTACGCCTACATGCAACACCTGTCTCACTCACTCCCGGGGGAGTATGCATCATGATCTCGGAAACACTTATTGAACTGTCGCGCTTTCAGTTTGCAATGACAGCCATGTATCACTTTATTTTTGTACCACTGACCATCGGCTTGGCATTTTTGCTAGCGATTATGGAATCGGTTTATGTTTTAACCGGTAAAGAAGTGTACAAAGATATGGTCTTATTTTGGGGTAAGCTCTTTGGCATCAACTTTGCCATTGGCGTTGCCACCGGCTTAACCATGGAGTTCCAGTTCGGTACAAACTGGTCGTACTACAGCCACTATGTGGGTGACGTCTTTGGTGCTCCATTAGCCATTGAAGGTTTAATGGCCTTCTTCTTAGAATCCACCTTCATTGGTTTATTCTTTTTTGGTTGGGACCGTCTCAGCAAGCGCCAGCACTTAGCCGTAACCTGGCTGGTTGCCATTGGCTCAAACCTGTCCGCACTGTGGATTTTAGTGGCCAACGGTTGGATGCAAAACCCCGTGGGTGCAGAGTTCAACTATGAAACCATGCGCATGGAAGTCACTGACTTTGCTGCCTTGATTTTCAACCCTGTCGCCCAAGTTAAGTTTGTGCACACAGTCGCTGCCGGTTATGTCACAGGCTCGATCTTTGTCCTAGCGATTTCCAGTTGGTACTTACTGAAAAAGCGTGACCTTGGTTTTGCCCGTCGCTCATTTGCGATCGCTTCAGCCTTTGGTTTGGCTTCTATTTTATCGGTGATTATCTTAGGTGATGAGTCCGGCTACGAAATTGGTGACGTACAAAAAACCAAGTTGGCCGCCATTGAAGCCGAGTGGCACACCGAAGAAGCACCTGCTGCCTTTACCCTAGTGGGCTTGCCGAATATGAAAGAGCAAACCACTGATTACGCCATCAAGATCCCCTACGCGATGGGTATTATTGCCACCCGCTCCACTGATACTGAAGTAACAGGTATTAAAGAGCTGGTTGAGCAACACGAAGTGCGTATTCGTAACGGTATTATTGCCAATCAGCGTTTAGAAGTGTTGCGTGCTGGTGATCGTACTCCAGAAAATATTGCCTTATTTGACGAAGTAAAGCAGGACCTCGGTTACGGCTTACTGCTGAAAAAATATACTGAGAACGTTGCTGATGCCACTGAAGAACAGATCAAGCTAGCAGCGCTGGATACCATTCCTCACGTACCAAGTTTGTTCTGGGCGTTTCGTTTAATGGTGGGTGCCGGCTTCTTAATGCTGCTGTTATTTGTTCTGGCTTTTTGGGCATCAACCAAGCACAAGCAAGAGCACAAGCCATGGCTGCTTAAATTCGCTTTATTTAGCTT
This sequence comes from uncultured Pseudomonadaceae bacterium, assembly GCA_947630465.1. Classification (GTDB taxonomy): domain Bacteria; phylum Pseudomonadota; class Gammaproteobacteria; order Pseudomonadales; family Pseudomonadaceae; genus Denitrificimonas. Next base: position 7,754 of record CANRHT010000075.1, on the reverse strand, counting down.
GCCACTGCCTTGGGTTGGTGTACAAACCGGTTGGTATGTTGCTGAAATGGGCCGTCAGCCTTGGTCAATTGGTGAGGTGTTACCGACTTTCCTCTCGGCCTCATCACTGTCAACAGCGGATGTATTGGGCTCGATTATTACCATCGCTGCCATTTACACCGTGTTGATTATTATTGAAATGTTCTTGATGGTGCGTTTTGCACGTAAGGGGCCCAGTTGCTTGCATACAGGCCGCTACCACTTCGAACAAAACACCACTAAAGACCTATAAGGAGTGACGCTATGTTTGATTACGAAACTCTAAAAATGATCTGGTGGGTGCTGGTCGGTGTACTACTGATTGGCTTTGCCCTCACCGATGGTTTTGATTTAGGTGCAGTGATCTTACTGCCCTTTGTTGGCAAGACCGACAGCGAGCGCCGCGTAGTGATTAACACCATTGCACCGCACTGGGATGGTAACCAAGTGTGGTTAGTCACGGCTGCAGGTGCGTTATTTGCAGCTTGGCCGGTGGTGTATGCAGCGTCCTTCTCTGGCTTTTACTGGGCGATGCTACTGGTGCTCTTTGCCCTCTTCACTCGCCCTGTCGGCTTTGATTATCGCAGTAAACTGGACAATGCAAACTGGCGCGCGCGCTGGGATTGGACGCTGTGCTTAGGTAGCTTTGTCCCTTCGCTAGTCTTTGGCGTGGCCTTTGGTAACCTCTTCCTTGGTGTGCCCTTTATGCTCGATGACACCATGCGCATCAGTTACACCGGTGGTTTCTGGGGTTTACTCAATCCGTTCGGTATTTTAGCTGGACTGGTCAGTGTTGCGATGCTCACCACCCACGGTGCAACTTGGTTAATGATGCGTACCGACCAGCAACTACTGGAGCGCTCGCGCACTGCAACACAGCTGTTTGCCTCACTGTACTTGCTGACCTTTATCGGTGCAGGTCTGTGGTTATGGTTTGGTATCCAAGGTTACAGCGTGACCTCGGTGATCAACTTTAATGGTGCGATTGATCCATTAAGTAAAATTGTTGAGCAAAACAATCCAGGTTGGATGGCCAACTACAGTCAGTACCCCATCATGCGTATTGCGCCTATTGTGGGTATTGCCGGTGGTGTATTAGCGCTGCTCGCTGCCACCATGAACCGTTCAGCATTAGCTTTTTTAGGCTCATCTTTAGCCATCACTGGAACCCTGTGTACTGCAGGTTTTGCGCTGTTCCCATTCCTGATGCCATCCAGCATTGATCCAGCATCAAGCCTCACCATGTGGGATGCGGTATCCAGCCATAAAACCTTAGGCATTATGTTTGTAGCAGCGGGTATTTTTGTACCTATTATTCTGATCTACACGTTGTGGAGTTACATCAAAATGTGGGGCACGGTCAAAGTCTCTGACATTGACGAAAATCCACATGGTCTGTATTGACAGGCGCTGATATTAAAACAACGTAGCAGCGCTACAAGCATCAACTGTAGCGCCCACCAGCCCTGTGCTGATGCGCAGGGCTGAATTGAAGCAACAGGCTTCACTCAATGATTTAAGAGGTTTTATATGTGGTATTTCACTTGGATTTTAGGTGTGCTGTTAGCCTGCAGTGTTGCCATCATCAATGCGTTATGGCTAGAAAACTCATACAACTTTGACGCCGAAGGCGATACAAAGCCTGAGTAACAGTCAATAAAAAAGCCGCTATTCTAAAGCGGCTTTTTTATCTCAAGCGTTAATCTGTTTAACGCAAAGCGGCCTGCAGCGCTGCGGCAATCTTAGCGTCATTGCCATAACTGTCATTGCGAAAACGTAAACGGTTATCCATGTCCACTTCCACTGTCCAATAGGCTAACAACACTGGTACCGGCTTAGGTAAGTTAACATTCTGTGTTTTGCCACTGGCTTGAATCCGTACAATACGCGCACGCTCCGCATCACTGGCATCAAACAACAACTGATCCACCAGCTTTTGTGCATCTTCAACCCGCACACACCCTGAACTGACGGTACGCGTTGAACGACCAAATAAGTGCTGACTGGGGGTGTCATGCAAATACACCGAGAACGGATTAGCAAAACGAATCGCCACTAAACCCAAAGCATTTTGCGGCCCCGGGCCTTGACGCAACATGATGCCTTGCGGTGACTGCCAATTAATACTGGCAGGATCCAACACATTCCCTTGGAAGTCCAAGACCCGCATATTCGTGCGCGCTAAGTAGCCTAGATCACGCTGAATAGCAGGAATTTTATCTTCACGCAAAATAGTCGGCGGCACTGTCCACGTTGGATTGATGGTTAAGTGGGTAATGCGTGACTTCAACAAAGGTGTTTGCCGACGCACTGTGCCGACTTGGGTGCGCGTGCGCCAAACGATGTGGCCGTCACGAAAATACAATAAACGCGCACCTGCAATATCCACGACCAGCATGGTCGGTTCCAACTGTTTATCCAGCCAACGCAACCGCTCAAGATTGACGCGCACTTGCTGCAAACGCTGCTCAGGACTGATATTCATCTCGCGCAGCGTAGCGGGACCGACGATGCCGTCATCTTCTAGGTAATGATCTTGTTGAAACGCTTTTACTGCCGCAACCAAGTCAACGTTATACAGCAGTGGATCAATACGCTCAGCGACTTGATCAGGCTCAACCAGTAATGCATCACTGTCAGTACTGAGATAACCACCCAGCAATAAACGCTCATGCAAAGCTGGTACGCGCGAATCAAGCACGCCCTCACGTAAGGACTTACCTTCCAGCGGCACCTGCCCCCAATCCGCTTGCGTCATTACTTCACTGCGCTTTAAGGTATCGCGCAACCTCTGATACATACGGTGCTGAGGGCGCGCCGCGGCAAAGGCTTGCGGCAGGTTTTGCACATGCGCCAAAGCCAGCTCAACCACTGAAGCGGCCTGCGGCTGCGCCAGTGCGGCTTCATACCAATAGGGTTCTACTTTATCGGGGTTCAGCACGCCATTGTGCAAATGCTGCAAAGCTTGCAAGTAACCATGACTGACATACAGCTCATCGCACAGATGCTGTTCGTATTCAGCCGGTTGACCTAAAGCAGCCAAACGTTGCAGCTGGTATTTTTTCGGCTCCAAGCCGTCATAACGCATCTCGGTTAAGAGTTGAGCCAACTGTTCACGCTGGGCGGCATCCTGCCACAGCGGCATATGGTTCACCGCCTGATAGAATGCTTGCAGTTGCGCAATAGACTGTTCCGACAAACGGTCTGCCCGTGTTACGGCACAGGTTTGCGTTACAGTATTGAGCGTTTGCTCTAGTGTTTGCGGGCTATCACTCGGTTGTGCGGCACTGAAAGTGCTGTAGCTCACACCAATAATAGCTAAAGCGAGCCAGATCTGTTTTTTAAGCAAGGGTTTGGATCCAATCAATGAACTGTTAGGATGTGCCAACTAAAATGCACACGCATTTAGACGCTGGCAACGTACGTTGTATCACAATTATAAAAACAACACAGACAGTACGGCCTGCGTTTAATCTAGAAATAACCTTTACTGCGCACAGTATAGTGCCTGAACGAGGATCGCTTCATGCTTCGTAAGTTTTTTATGCAATCATTTTTTATCAGTATTGCCAGTCTCACCAGTTTACCCTCCTTCGCCGCGGCCTTACCTCAACAACTGAATTCAGCGTTAATCAAAGCCGCTCCATCACTGAATAATAAAGTACTGTCCACGGCTCTCAGCGCCATGCAATGTGCTCTTAATAACGGTGCAGACCCTGCCCAGCGTTTAGCTGTGATTGATTTTTCCTTACCTTCCAGTGAAAAGCGTTTATGGATTTTTGATCTACGCAGTAAAAAACTGGTGCTGCATGACTTTGTCGCGCACGGTAATAAATCGGGTGATAACTTTGCTACCAGCTTTTCTAATACCAATGGCAGTCACCAATCCAGTATTGGTCTGTTTCGCACCGCCGAAAGCTATGAGGGCAAGCATGGTTACTCACTGCGCATGGATGGCTTAGAGCCCGGTTTCAATGACCGTGCGCGTGAGCGTGCGATTGTGATTCACCCTGCTGATTATGTGAATCCAGACTGGATTGCACGCCAAGGCCGCATTGGTCGCAGTCAAGGCTGCCCTGCAGTACGTCCGGAAATTGCCCGCACCGTGATTGATAAACTTAAAGGCGGCCAGTTTATGTTTTCCTGGTACCCCGATCAGCAGTGGTTACAAAGTTCGATTTACTTGAATTGCCGCACGCAACAAGTGGCCAGCCGCAACTCCAGTAAGAATGCTGACGGCAGCTGATTACTCACCGGTATTTGACTGAACTGGGCTTAAGTTTAAAAACGTGATGAGCTCGTCTTTTTTGCTCATCGCATCTTGATAGCCCAGTTCAATCAACTCATTGCAATAACCGCGCTCAAACAACAGATAACTCAACACCCCACCACCATTAGCGCGCGTCGCACCCGAGCCGCGTAAAAACAAACGCAAAGATGCCGGCAACTGATGACGATGACGCGCCGCAATTTCGTCAATTTTTTTGCTTGGTGAGATCACCAAGACATCCACTGGTGACAGCCCTAAGTTTTTCTTACGCTCAGTACCGGGCAACAGATCACCCAACATATTTAAACGACCCAGCAACTCTAAGTCGGACTCTAAGCTATCAATAAAAGTACTGTTTAATAGATGTCCCGCAATTTGCGCCAGCGTGGGTGGGCGTGCGGTGATCGGAATGATTTGCTCTTCTTGAGTTTGGCTGCGTACACCAATCACCAGTACGCGATCAGCCCCCAAGTGCAACGCTGGACTGATGGGCGCGGCTTGGCGCACAGCCCCATCACCAAAAAACTCTTGATTTAAACGTTCAGGAGCAAACAGCAGCGGAATGGCCGAACTGGCCATCAAGTGCTCAATGCGTAATCGAGTCGGTAAACCATAACGCCGGTGACGAACCCAAGGATCAATAGTGCCGCGTCCTTGATAAAAGGTCACCGCCTGCCCCGATTGATAAGCAAATGCAGTAATTGCCACTGCACGTAATTTGCGCCGCGCCACCGCCAAGCTGATACCCGAAAAATCCAACTCTTTCAGCAGCAGTTCGCGTAAAGGTGCGTTATCTAGCAGCGCCACAGGTTGTGTACCACGCCCAAAACCCAATAGATGCTGGAAAACAAAACGCCCAGCTTGCCGCGTAACGCCCAGCCAGTCCGTACGGTAGACCAAGTCGGTACTAAAACGCTGCCACACATCCGTCAGTTTACGTACCGATTGCTTAAAATCTAAAGCACCGCAGGCCAGACTGACCGCATTAATGGCCCCCGCTGAAGTGCCTACAATAACTGGAAAAGGATTATCCGCTGACTCTGGCAATAAGTCCGCAATCGCTGCAAGCACACCCACCTGATACGCCGCGCGCGCACCACCGCCTGATAAAATCAGCCCTGTAGTGACACCTCGGGGGGCGGCGTGCTTAGCATCTTGCACAGTGTTATGCGCAGCGGACTCCGGTTTACTCAATACAGCTTTGCCTCACCTTCAGGTCGTGTTTTAAAGCGTCGGTGCGCCCATAAATACTGCTCGGGATGTTCTAAAATAGCGTTTTCAACCCACTGATTAATCCGCAAGCAATCGTGCTCATCAGATTCGCCAGGAAAATTCTCTAACGCAGGCTCAATCTGAATCAAATAGCCCTGGCCTTTTGGCAAACGGGTTTGTCGCATCGGTATCACCTGCGCACGCCCTAATTTAGCGAATTTACTGGTTGCCGTCACTGTAGCAGCCTGCACCCCAAACAGTGGTACAAAAAGGCTTTGCTTTGCACCATAGTCTTGGTCAGGCGCATACCAAATCGCTCGGCCTTGACGCAGCACTTTAAGCATACCGCGCACATCTTCACGCTCAATGGCTTTGGCATCGGCATTATGACGCTCACGTCCGCGGCGCTGCACATAATCAAATACTGGGTTTTTGTGCGCACGGTACATGCCGTCAATGGTGTGCTGCTGCCCGAGTAAGGCCGCACCGATTTCCAGCGTGGTGAAGTGGATGGCCATTAAGATCACCCCTTGCTCCTGCGCTTGTGCCGCTTGTAAATGCTCCAAACCTTGCACTTGTACTAAACGGCGTAAACGTTTTTTCGGCCACCACCAACTCATCGCCATTTCAAAAAAAGCGATACCCATGGCGGCAAAGTTTTCTCGTACCAGATGCTGGCGTTGCTCAGCGCTTAACTGTGGGAAACACAACTCAATATTGCGTGTAACGATATGGCGTCGACTCGCCGCTGCGATAAACATCAAGGCGCCCAACGCACGCCCTAAAGTTAACAAAACGCGATAAGGTAAGCGTGTTAACAGCCACAATAAGGCTAAACCAAACCACAACAACCAGTAACGAGGATGAAAAAACGCCGTATCGAACTTAGAATCCGTCATACTTAGGGCACCAAACAGCATAAAAACACGTATTCTACATGGCTTATTGCTTTGCAGCCTGCCATGCTTAACGATATAACTTCTTTTTAATTTTTATATTTCATAGAGCTATCGATGAATCAAGTAGATATTCTTGAGAAAGCACCGGTCTTTCAACTTAAAGGCAGCATGCTGGCCTTAACCATTTTAGAGCTATCGACCAACGATCTTGACAGCCTTGATACACAATTAGCGGAAAAAGTTGAACAGGCACCGCAGTTCTTTCAAGACGCACCCATTATTTTAGCTATAGATAAATGTCACTCAGGCGCGCACGACATTAATCTAGAATGCTTGATCAGTGTGTGTCGTAGCCATGGTCTGCGCACCTTAGCTGTACGTGCTGAGAACCCTGAACATATTGCCGCTGCAACAGCGCTTAATTTAGCTGTTTTGCCACCCAGTGATGCCCGCGAACGCCCCTTAGCACATGCGCCAGCAGCTGAAGCGGCCATGCAACCCAGCGTGATTCCAGCCCGAATCATTACGCACCCGGTGCGCAGCGGCCAACAAATTTATGCAAAAAACACTGACCTCATCGTGATGGCGGCAGTGAGTGCGGGGGCTGAATTACTCGCGGATGGCAATATCCATGTTTACGGGCCTTTACGCGGCCGCGCTCTAGCTGGAATTAACGGCAACCTCGAAGCGCGTATTTTTTGCCAGCAACTGGGTGCAGAAATGTTATCCATTGCCGGGCAATATAAAGTGGCAGAAGACTTACGTCGCGATCCTTTATGGGGAAAAGCCACACAAACTTCTCTAAATGAGGAACAGTTATACATCTGTGCACTCTGATGTATACCTTTGTGCCAGTGAACACTTTATAATCAGCACCTCAACCACCCTTTACTTCAATTCATTAAGGTGATCCGCTTGTCTAAGATTCTCGTTGTAACATCAGGTAAAGGCGGCGTTGGCAAAACCACCACCAGCGCTGCGATTGGCACTGGTCTCGCTCTGCGTGGACATAAAACTGTTATTGTCGACTTTGATGTGGGCTTACGTAACCTTGATTTAATCATGGGTTGTGAACGCCGTGTGGTCTACGATTTTGTTAACGTCATCAACGGTGATGCAACACTGAATCAAGCTTTGATTAAAGATAAGCGTTTAGACAACCTCTATATTTTAGCGGCCAGTCAAACCCGCGATAAAGACGCCTTAACCATTGAAGGCGTAGAAAAAGTTATTAAAGAACTCGCTGAGCAGTTTGAGTTCGTTATCTGTGACTCACCAGCAGGTATTGAGAAAGGCGCGCACCACGCCATGTATTTAGCGGATGCAGCGATTGTGGTGACCAACCCTGAAGTATC
>CANRHT010000074.1 GCA_947630465.1 uncultured Pseudomonadaceae bacterium | reverse complement strand
ATTAAACTGCGTTTATGCTGTACAGCCAGACGACGGATGTGCGCCCAACTGATGGCGTCAGGTACTGGCATTATTCAAAATCCATCGACTTAACAAAGGCTCAAGGGCCGTAAAAGACTGGTAACCATTGGCAATCAAAGCATAGCGCTGGTCGTGCTGCGCTAATAAAGTGGGGAAACCGCTGACGGCCAAATTGCTGACCCAAGCAAACTCAGCTTGAGTGGCCGCTACAGTATCAGCAGCATCAAACAGATGACAAAAAGCATCGCGATTGTAGCCTGCTTGCACAGCCAACTCACACAGGACACGCGGCTGTGTTATGTCTTGCACTTCTTGATAAAAAGCACGCTGCATTGCGTGAAGGAAAGTAAACAACAAGCTGTCATCCAGCTCACGCGCCACAACCAGCGCACGACAAGCGGGCTCGGTATCGTATAAAAAACCACGGGGTAAGGCTTGCTCAAAGGTAAAAGGCTGTCCGGTTGTTTCTGCCACTGTATGCCAATGTTGCAAAATATAGGCACGCTTGCGCTCATCTAACACAGCCTGCGCTCCGGTACGCAAGCCGCCCACACGCAGTGTCACTTTAACGCCAGCGGCGTCGGCATGTTCCAGCACCTGCTGCAGCACTGGATTAAACCCCCAACACCAAGAACACATAGGGTCGAGTATATAAATCAGCTGCGTAACCGGCATTGCGCGCTCCTAGGGTTATGATATTCCCCCAAAGATTCAACCTAAGCGCTACCCAGCAAGCGTCTTGCTAAACAGGCATTGTCCCTTTGGATTAAGGCGCACAAGTTTACCTGATTCACCCCGCAATTTAAGGTTTTCTCAGTGTTTTGCTCAAAGCACCTTTAATCAACAGCCAAGATTCAACATAAAAAATTGCACAAAAAAACGCTGCAGGTTAAGGCTGGCAGCGTTTTTTTGTGTATCTTTATTACTTTTACAAAGCGGCAGCCACGCGCGAACCTTGATCAATCGCACGCTTAGCATCCAATTCGGCAGCCACATCCGCACCACCGACTAAATGCACAGGCACGCCAGCGGCTTCAAGCTCATCCTGCAACTCACGCAGTGGCGTTTGTCCTGCACATAAGATGACATTATCAACCGCCAACACCTGCGCTGCACCACCTGCCACACTGATATGTAAGCCTGCATCATCAATGCCTAAGTACTCCACCGCCGCCAGCATTTCGACGTGTTTATTTTTCAAGCCAGCACGATGAATCCAACCTGTGGTTTTACCTAGACCGGCACCCACTTTGGTCTTTTTACGTTGCAATAAATACACCTGACGTGCCGCCGCCTCATGTTGCGGCTGCACGCCGGCAACACCTCCGCGCGCATTGAGCCCTAAATCAATGCCCCACTCTTTCCAGAATGCCTCTCGATCTAAACTGCTCGATTCACCACTGTGAGTGAGCAATTCAGACACATCAAAACCAATGCCGCCCGCACCAATCACGGCCACACGTTTACCCACTGGTTTTCGCGCTAAAATAGCATCTAAATAGCTCAACACTTTCGGATGATCAATCCCTGGTATATCCGGCACGCGCGGCACAATACCGGTGGCCAAGACGACCTTATCAAAGCCTGCAGCCAATAATTCTGCGGCGGTGACGCGCTGATTAAGCTGCACATTAACTTGCGTGGACTGCAGCTTTTGCTGGAAGTAACGCAAAGTTTCATAGAATTCTTCTTTGCCTGGAATCAGTTTCGCCACATTAAATTGGCCACCAATTTCACTGGCAGAATCAAACAATGTGACTGCATGCCCACGCTGCGCTGCCACTGTTGCAGCGGCCAAACCTGCAGGCCCTGCACCCACTACCGCAATTTTTTTCGTCGTGCTCGTAGCAATGTAATTGAGCTCAGTTTCATGGCAGGCGCGCGGGTTGACTAAACAGGACGTAAGCTTGCCGCTAAAAGTATGATCCAGACAGGCTTGGTTACAGCCAATACAGGTATTGATTTCGTGGGCTTTACCCGCTGCAGCTTTATTCACAAACTCAGGATCAGCCAAAAATGGGCGCGCCATGGAAATCATATCAGCATCGTTTTCCGCTAACGCCCGCTCCGCCACTTCCGGCGTATTAATGCGGTTGGTTGCTACCAAAGGAATAGATACTGCGCCGCGCAACTTAGCCGTCACCTTGGTAAAAGCCCCGCGCGGCACTTTAGTGGCGATCGTAGGAATACGCGCTTCATGCCAGCCAATACCGGTATTAATAATAGTCGCGCCAGCGGCTTCAATCGCTTGAGCCAGTTGTACAATTTCGTCCCAACTGCTGCCTTTCTCCATCAAATCAAGCATGGACAAGCGGTAAATAATAATAAAATCAGTACCGACCGCGGCACGCACACGGCGCACAATCTCTACGGCTAAACGCATACGGTTTTCGTAACTGCCACCCCAGCGGTCGGTGCGCTGATTGGTGTGTGCGGCCAGAAACTGGTTAATAAAATAACCTTCCGAACCCATGATTTCGACGCCATCATAATTCGCCGATTGCGCCAGTAATGCACAATTCACGAAGTCGGCTATTTGCTTTTCAATCCCTTCTTCATCCAACTCAGTCGGTTTAAACGGATTAATCGGTGCTTGAATCGCACTGGGACCCACTGATTTAGGACTGTAGGCATAACGCCCCGCATGCAGGATCTGCATACAAATTTTACTGCCTGCCTCATGCACCGCCTGCGTCACAATTTTATGCTGCTGCGCTTCCTCTGGCGTACTCAGCTTAGCGGCGCCAGCATAGACGCTGCCTTCTGCGTTCGGCCCGATCCCACCAGTCACTATCAAACCTACGCCACCGCGCGCGCGCTCAGCGAAATAAGCTGCCATACGCTCAAAACCATGCGCACGCTCTTCCAGTCCTGTGTGCATTGAGCCCATCAGAACACGGTTTTTTAAAGTAGTAAAACCAAGATCCAGCGGTGCCATTAAATGTGGGTAATGTGGATTTGACATAGGAAATCTCCAAAACAGCGGTAAACACAGTGCTGATTTTTTCTAAGCCGCATAGGTTTGCAGCAATCAGTCAGTTATTGATTCATACAATAGACAGCCGCTCCACGCATCTCAATACCCCAAACAAACAAGATAATGATTACAATAAACAACCAAGAGCGTATTGATGGACACAGATTAATGACAATCGCCACAAGCACACCGATGCGCCTCGGTGATTTATCAGTCGGCTTCACCCACAGTATTGCTGCAGCTATGGCGCAGCACGGTGTAGCTGCCGCCCCCTTGTTTGAGCGCTTTGAGCTTGATACTGAGCGTCTGGCGCAACCCCATGCGCGCTTATCCATTGCCCGCTATATGCGCCTCGGACATGCCGCTATCGAGTTAACAGAAAATCCAGCATTGGGTTTGAGTATTGGCCAGCACAGCATGCTGCATCATTTAGGCTTAGCGGGTATCACAGCCGCGCAAGCCCCTAGCGTGCGTGCTGCCGCGCGTTGTCTCTGTCGTTTTGAACCCTTGTATGCGCAAAATTATCGTGGCGTCAGTCAATTTATCGAAGACAGCACCGGTGCTTGGTTTAGTTTTTATTCAATTGCACCTTATAACGCCTACAACTGTTTTGTCGTTGAGTCAGTGCTCAGCGGCTGGGTGCATTATTTACAACAAGTGTGCCAGCAGGATCTGGACATTAACGCATTACAGATTGAATATGCCGCGCCCGCTTATGCTGAGGTTTTTTCACAGCAACTCAACTGCCCCGTTGCATTTAACGCCACCCACAATCGTCTGCGCTTAAGCCAAGCCAGTCTTGCGCTCAGCAATCCCAACCACTGCCCCAGCACTTGGCATGCACTGCTGGAACTCTGCGAACAACAGCTTGCTCTGAAAACCCGCACTTACAGTCTGGTTGAGCAAGTACGCCAGCAGATTGCACCCCTGCTCAAAACCGGCGAACCCAATATTGAACTCATCGCCAAGAAACTACAGATGCCCAGTTGGACGCTGAGGCGTAAATTGACGGCGCAAGGCACGCAATTTAGGCAATTGGTTAACCAAACGCGCTTTGAACTCGCCAGCAGTTATATTCGTGATACGGATTTAACCTTTGGAGAAATCTCTTGGTTGCTGGGTTTTTCTTCCGCAGAAGCGTTTCAACGTGCGTTTAAACGCTGGTCACAGCAAACACCCGGCGAGTTTCGCCGTAGCGCACTGAAACAGTCATAGTCGCACCCAAACCTAGTTGAATAGACCGATAACATCTAATAACCATCTACTGTTAACTCAATATTCTTAAGCAGCCCTCTGCTATGCTGCAGTTTTTTATATACAGCAACGCTGACGCAGTTATAATTAATCGCTGAGTACAGCTTGCCTTTTCCCTTTTGAATGGCTCTATTTTATGTATAAAATTTTCGAAACAGTCGACGATGTCTCGCGTTATACCGCCCAGCGTCTGCTTGCAAAAATCCAAGCCATGCCGCGCGCTATATTAGGTTTAGCCACCGGCAGTACTATGGAACCGGTCTATGCAAAAATGCTGCAAGACCTGCAACATCAGCCACTGGATGTCTCACAGCTGACCACCTTTAACCTCGATGAGTACATCGGTTTAAGTGCGCAACACCCACAAAGCTACAACTACTATATGCATCAGCATTTATTCAATCAGTTCAAGATTCCTGAGCACAATGTGCATCTACCTGATGGTCTTGCTGCTGATATTGAACAAGCCTGCTTGGCCTACTCAAGCGCGATTCAGTCACGGGGCGGTTTAGACCTGCAACTGTTAGGCATTGGCTCTAACGGTCATATTGGCTTTAATGAGCCGCAAACCTGTTTTAACAGCCGCACCCATGTGGTTGAGTTATCCGAGCAGACTCGGATTGATAACGGCCGCTTCTTTAGTGATCAAAATGAAATGCCAACCCATGCCATCACTATGGGTATTTTGGATATTTTAGAAGCTAAAGAAATCATCTTAGTGGCTACCGGTCCTAATAAAACCGACATTATGGCGCAACTGTTTCATAGCGCTGTGGATGAGGCTTTACCTGCGTCAGCATTGAAACAACACAGTAACCTGACCATTGTGCTGGATCGTGAAGCGGCTGCGGCGCTTCCTGAGCACGCACTTAACAGTGTTATTTAAACGCGACTGCATCGAGGATACTTACTTATGCGCACCTACCTCACCGGATTGATCGGCCTGCTGTTTGCAGCACAAGCCTGTGCCCTTTCTCTGGGCGATATCAGCCAAAACCAAGCCAGCGATGGTATGAAAGCCGTACTTGAACAAAGTACACGTATTGCTGTTGAGCAACTCGGACAGCCTGGCGGCTTTAATAAAAACTCGGCGGTGCGCATCGAACTCCCCGGCAAACTGGGTAAAGCAGCGCGCACCATGAAGATGCTGGGTCAAGGCAAGCAAGTGACAGCCTTAGAAAACAGCATGAACCAAGCGGCTGAACAAGCAATTCCGCAAGCGCAAGCATTGCTACTCGATGCCATCAAGCGCATGACGGTCAGTGATGCCAAGGGCATTTTAACCGGCCCCGATAACTCTGCCACCGCGTACCTCGATCGCAGCAGCCGTGAGCAATTGCGCAGCCGTTTTTTACCGATGATTGAGCAAGTGACACAATCATCTGGGCTGGCTCAGCAGTACAACAACTTTGCCGGGCAAGCGGCGTCTTTCGGTGTGATTGACGCTAAAGATGCTTCAATTGAAAACTATATCGCTGAGCAAGCACTAAACGGTTTATTTACTATTATTGGCGAGCAAGAAGCCTCTATTCGTCAAAACCCTGCGCAAGCGGCCACCAGTCTTGCGAAAAAGGTTTTTGAAGCCTTGCGTTAATTCAACCCAACTCGTCATACAAAAACACCGCCATGCATCAGCATCTGGCGGTGTTTTTATTTGTGCAGGCACTCTTATGTACCTGCGTTATCTTGCACGAGGGTTACTTCTCAACAAATGCGCGTTCAATCACATAGTCAGCGGCGACGCCTAGACGCGGCGATACGCTTAAGCCCATTTCATCCAGTACCGCGCTGGTTTCTTTGAGCATCTCGGGACCACCACAAATCATCGCGCGGTCATGCTCAGGATTGATGGGTGGTAAGCCAATATCCGTAAATAATTTACCACTGCGCATTAAGTCGGTAATACGACCCTGATTGCGAAAAGGCTCGCGGGTAACCGTTGGGTAATAAATTAATTTATCGCGCAACTGCTCACCAAAGTACTCATTGTGCGGTAAATTTTGCGTAATAAAATCGCTGTAAGCCACATCGCTGACATGACGCACGCCGTGCACTAAGATCACTTTATCAAAACGCTCATAGGTTTCTGGGTCTTGAATAACGCTGATAAAAGGTGCGAGCCCTGTGCCAGTGCTGAGCAAATACAAGTGTTTACCCGGTAACAAATCACTGAGTAATAAAGTGCCTGTGGGTTTTTTACTGATTTTAACTGCATCACCGGTTTTTAAATGCTGCAGACGTGAAGTCAGCGGACCGTCGGGAACTTTGATGCTAAAAAACTCTAAATGATCTTCATAATTGGGACTGGCAATCGAGTACGCGCGCATCAGTGGGCGGCCGTCCACTTCAAGTCCGATCATGACAAATTGGCCGTTCTCAAAACGCAACCCAGGATCACGGGTGGTTTTAAAACTAAACAGGCTGTCATTCCAGTGATGCACACTTAAAACCTGTTCAACATTTAGATTGCTCATCACATGCTCCGATGTCAGACAATAAATAATAGTAAAAAAACAATGATGAGAGTGTAGGCTTAATCTTCTAATCTGTTAAATTGATAATATTCATACATCATATCGAGAATACAGATATGCGATTAACTCTGCGTCAATTACAGGTTTTTACCTGCATCGCTCAACAGCAAAGTGTGTCTAAAGCAGCCGATTATTTATCGATGTCGCAGTCGGCGGCCAGCACGGCGCTGAAAGAATTGGAGATGAGTTACGACTGTATGCTGTTTGATCGTGCCGGCAAGCGGTTAATGATTAATGCCTTGGGTCTGGAATTATTACCGCGTGCGTTGGCGTTACTAGAGCAAGCGCAGGCGCTGGAAGATTTACTCAGTGACAATCATGGTTTTGGCTCGCTATCGGTGGGTGCCACTATGACGATTGGTAATTATTTAGCAACGCTGCTGATTGGGCACTTTATGCAGCAGCACCCCAGTTGTAAGGTGCGTTTGCATGTGCACAACACGGCGCAAATCGTGCAGCAAGTGGCCAGTTATCAATTGGATTTGGGTTTAATTGAGGGCTATTACCAAGACAGTAATATTATTGCTGAGCCGTGGATTGCCGATGAGTTGGTGGTGTTTTGCGCACCGCAGCATCCGCTGGCGCAATATGGTCAAGCGAGTTTAGCGCAACTGGTGGATGAGGCATGGATTGTACGCGAGCAAGGCTCAGGGACGCGGGTGGCTTTTGAGCAAGCCTTTTTGCAGCGCCAGCATACGCCGTTGATTCGTTTGGAGTTGGAGCATACTGAGGGAATTAAGCGTGCTGTGGAGTCGGGCTTGGGGATTGGTTGTATTTCACGTCTAGCGCTGCGTGATGCTTTCCGGCGTGGCAGTTTGGTGGCGATTGAAACACCTGAGTTGAATCTCACGCGACACTTCACTTTTATTTGGCATAAACACAAGTATCAAACCGATGCCATGCGTGAGTTTTTACGTTTATGTCGAACGTTGACAGAGAATATCCAGCGCAGTGATCAGATTGATCTGGCGACGATTCTTTGAATATTGATACTTACACAATTCAATAAAAATACTGTGCACGATATGTGCGTGCCGTACTGCGCGGGTATCGTTCTTCCCTCAACACGCCATCCCGGCGTGATTCGGGCGCTGCGCCATCCATGGCTGCGCTTGCCACGAAACCCACGCAGTACTCATTGATCTGTGATGTTGTCTGCTCATACTGAGTCCGCCTCTTTAAAAGCAAATCCAAATAACTTCGCACCTGCTTTTGGGCTCAGAGTGCACTGATGCAAACACTGCAATTGGTCAACGAGTACTTCGGGGTTGGTGTGACGAGCGAGCCAAGGATGGCGAGCGCCGGAGTTGAGCCCTGGATGGGCTCATCGACGGAAAAACACCAACCCCGAAGTACGGCATGCACTCATTCTGATTGCTACAAAAATAAAGCTAGCAGGCATTCAAATAATCAAACTTAAGCAAAACGCTCTTTCAGATAAGCAAGAATATCATTGGACTCATACATCCAGCGCACTTCACCTGCTTCCTCAATACGCAAGCACGGAACTTTAATGCGACCGCCCTGCTCGTCTAATTCTTGACGAAACGCTTGGTTATTCTTCGCATCACGCAGTTCGATTTTAAGATTTAAGGCATGCATTCCACGGCGAACTTTCACGCAAAATGGGCAAGCGGCAAACTGATATAAAGCCAAATGTGCCGTTGCTGCATCCACTTCAGCCTGTTGCTCTGGCGTGCGCTGCTGAGGTTTTGGACGCGTCAGCCAATCAGCAAAAATAATTAATTGACCTAAGCCATTACGTAAACCTTTAACAATCATAGACACTCTCTCAGACAATACAGGTAAGCGCTGCACTTACCCCATGTTTAGTTAACGCTACGCCAGCATGCACAGCGCGCGAATATTTGCGACCATAGCAGTCCTTGCCACCCTTTTGTAGTGAAGCCCATGCAACCTAAAGACTTACAACGCCTTGTTACCACCCGCATGCCCTTTGGCAAATACCAAGGCCGTTTGATTGCTGACTTACCCGGCCAATACCTGAACTGGTTTGCCCGTGAGGGTTTTCCTAAAAGCGATATTGGCCGACTGTTAGAACTGATGCATGAAATTGACCACAACGGCCTCAGTGATTTACTGACACCGCTGCGCCATGCATCGCACACAACACACAACTGAGCTTCAACTCAACGAGCACACTTACAGCACGCGTATTTTCAAACTGCGGCCTTTGATTTTCCCGGCTTCTAAACGCTGCTGAGTTTCACGTGCTAATAAACGCTCTACTGCTACAAAAGCCTGATGATCAAAAATCGAAATCTTACCCACCTGTGCACCGGTTAAGCCGCCAATACCGGTCAGCGCACCAAGAATATCACCCGGACGTAATTTATCTTTACGACCTGCAGAAATACACAAAGTAGCCATTGCTGGCAGCAATGATTGACCGTCTGACTCTTTTAACGCATTTATAGAATGCCAGCTCAACGGTTTTTTCAGCTGCTCTTCAATGGCAGTGGCGCGGTGAGTTTCTTTAGG
>CANRHT010000073.1 GCA_947630465.1 uncultured Pseudomonadaceae bacterium | reverse complement strand
GTGCAGAAATGAGCAGTAGCTAGCAAAAAAAGACTGATTTTGTCGGCTCAACCCCGAACTGCTGGGCTCAGTTTGGCGTTAAGCGGCTGTCATTCATTTTTTGCCAGCAAGTAGGGCGGGCTGTGCAATGTGGCGGCGAGGCAGTCAACCCCGTGTTTACTCGCTGTCTTGTTTTTTTAATAAGTCAGCTAAGCCGGCTAAGCCTTTAAAGGTTTGCTGTGGGCCTTTTTGACCTGCGCGCTCTTCTTTTTGATAGTGCATATCCACTTGACGTTGATGCTCGTTATCATGGCAATAGAGGCAGAGTAGCTCCCAGTTTGAGCCGTCACTTGGGTTGTTATCGTGATTATGATCGCGGTGGTGTACAGTCAGCTCGCTGAGGCCTTTGCCGCTGAATTCACGGCTGCAACGACCGCAAAAGTGAGGGTACATTTTTAACGCTTTATGACGATAGCCACTTTCACGTTCTTGATAAGACTGGGCTAAGATTTTATCGAGTTTGCTGGTGGTCATGCTAAAGGTCCTTTGCAGATCTGACTTAATGGGCCGTTGACAGAAAAGAGTTTGGCGCGAATGCCGGTGACACCGCTGTCAGTGAGACGTGCGCTGTGCATGTCTAAATAGTGTTGTGCAGCCGTTGCATCCGTAAACAAATACACACCACCCGCTTCTTGAGTGTTGGCATTTTCTGTCCAGATTTTCCAAATTAAGCCCGGCTCTTGAATAATGGATTCAGCTAGACCTTGCATAGCCTCGTGCATCTTCTCGGCAAAGGGGCCGTTAAACGGGAAGTCGATTTGCAATAGCGTCAGCATGACTGGGCTCCATATAAAAAATGCAAATAGATAGACATTACAATCTCAATGGTCAGAGTCGCTGTTTGAGCAGCGACTTAGAACAACTCAAAGCAGCGTAACGTCTCAGTCGAAAAACCTGGGCGTTACGCTGCGGGCTGTATGTGATTAGCCTTGCAGCATCAGTGTTGCCGCTTCCATGGAGGCAGATAAATCCTCATCGTCATCCAGACGGCTTTGTACATCGAGGCCCAACTGTGCAAAGGCGTGCACCTGACTCCAGTCCACTTGCCCAAGTGGGTGCGTGCTGTCGGCATAGGTTTGCAATGTCGCCACCTGCACAATATCCACATAGTCCACTGATGCTGATTGGCGACCAAAATCCAAGTAGTTACCCGGTACGGCGCAGATCTGCTCAGGGAAATCCCACGCTTGCAAAATACGCTCACCTAAAATGGGGTGAATGCGCTCAATAATGTGATTGAGGCTGATGGAGTCTTTCAGCAGGGCGTTGCTCTCTTCGGCATAGGTCAAAATAGGTAAAATACCAATTTGATGCACGAGGCCCGCTAAAGTGGCTTGGTCAGGTTTGAGGCGAGTAAAATGGCGGCAGAGCACATGGCAAATACCAGCAATTTCAGTGCTTTTGTTCCATACATCGCGCATTTTGGCATCAATCACATCCGAGGTGGCTTGGAACATTTGTTCCATCGCTAAACCTGTTGCTAAGTTGGATGTGTAATTGATACCTAAACGGCTGATGGCCATATTGAGGTCAGTGATTTCATTGTTGGTACGCAAAAGAGGGCTGTTTACCACTTTAATAATGCGCGCCGTGAGCGCTGCATCATTACCAATCACTTTGCTGAGTACCGGAATACTAATATCTGGATCTTCAGCTGCTTCGCGTACACGTAAAGCAACTTCTGGAAGGGTGGGTAAAACCAGCTCATCCTTATCAATCGCATCAAGTAGTTCGTTCTGGACTGTTTCGGCCAGTGACCCCATACCAAGTTCCTTAATTAAAAGTGTAAATAAGTTAGCGTAAAATTTCGCGTTCAGTATCCAATGAATAAGGAATACTGAGCTGCTCAAGTAAGTTGTTTTCGTTGCCATCTAAATAGATTCGGCCATCGCTCGCAGCGTCATCGAGTGCTGTGGCGAGTAGCTCAATACCGTGTTCGCTGCGTGCTGCGCTGACCACTTCACCCACTGCACTTGAGTGTACCGGTGAAAACAACGCTGTACCGGGTTCTGGGATGTCGTTGCCTGCCAATTGAAAGCGATACATGTGGCGCTTTAACTTACCCAGATACTGCATGCGTGCGACGATTTCTTGGCCGGTGTAGCAGCCTTTTTTAAAGCTCACGGCATCCAGTGCCGGTAAATTCAGCATTTGCGGAATAAATTGCTCACGGGTGGCCGGGCTGACATGGCCAATGCCGCTGCGAATCATGCCCAGTTGCCATGTATTTAACGGCGCTTCGGGTAACAGGTTCAGCAGACGCTTGCGCAGGCAAGGGCCTTCATCACTTTTTGACCAGAGTTCAGTGAGATCCGCCGATACGCGCACCGCAATCATATGGTTGTGATGTACGGTGCTATTGATTTCGCTGGGTAAATCAATGCCCAGCGCGCTTAATGCCGCGTCGCCTTGGTATACACCAAAACGACTCCAATGTGCGCTGTCATCACTGAGTTTGGATTTAGAAAATACGGCGTATTTTTGCATTTCTGCCAATTGAGCGATGAGGATTTCTTTCTCCATCGCTAATAAGTAGCCATCATTTTCTAAAAGCACACGAAAACTTGATAACATGCGCCCTTTAGGTGTGCAGCGCGCACCCAAACTGCTGCGTTGATCGTTAACATAAGCGAGGTGGCAGGTTATCTGACCCTGCAGAAACGCTTTTGCATCGCTACCACGGACTGCTAAAACACCTTCGTGGCTTAATGATGTGAAACTTGCAGAATCGGTCATGACTGTCTCGCTTGTGAATAATGCATGGGTCTATCATAGAGTGCTGGAGCCGTCTTGTCAGCGTATGCACCTTGCTTAAATCTGTCTTATACTGAATTTCTTATTGATTGGAGTGCGTCATGTCTATCGAAGTTGAAGTGAAACGTCTGTATTGGCACAGCCGTCGAGGCATGTGGGAGCTGGATCAGTTGTTGGTGCCTTTTGTTGAAGAACAATACCTCAAGCTCGATGACGCTGACCGTGAGCGCTATCGCCAGTTATTAGCCTGTGAAGATCAGGATATTTTTGGTTGGTGCATGTTGCGTGCAGAGCCTGAAAACGAAGATTTAAAGCGTATTGTTGGTTTGGTTTTGGAACATGCAAAGCCTAAATAAGCCCAGTGCAACGTGTTTTTGGCAGCCTTCACGAAGGCTGTCATGCGCACGTTCAGCTGCTTTATTGTTGGCTTGCGCTGCAGTTTTTCTAGCCGATATCAATCTGTGGTTGGCATCGGCGCTACTGTTGTACTTGAGTGTGCAGTTGTTCTGGCAACTGTATGGTCTGACACAACAACAGCAACCACAGATGCGCTCTGGCGTGCGCCGTACCCATCAAGGCTGGCAGATGTGGAACAGTCAGCAGGGCTGGCGAGCAGTGCAGTTGCGCCGAGATAGTATGGCGCTGCCGTCATTGGTGTTATTGCGCTATCGTTATGCAGGACAGTGGTGGTATCGCAGCGCTATTGTGCCCAGTGACAGCCTAACGCAGGACGAGCATCGCCGCCTGCGTGTGCGTTTAAAATTCAGCCGTCAACCTTGGCAGGCCGTAAAATAGTATCCTGCGCGACGTCCTTCATGTGTGGGTAATCCAAGGTGTAATGCAGGCCGCGACTTTCTTTACGGCACATGGCCGAGCGAATCATCAAATCGGCGACCACAGCTAAATTACGCAACTCAATCAAGTCCCGACTGACGCGGTAATTGCTGTAGAACTCATCAATTTCATCCAGCAGTAAACGCACGCGGTGTTGTGCGCGCAGTAAGCGTTTGTCGGTGCGTACAATGCCGACGTAGTCCCACATAAAACGTCTGAGTTCATCCCAGTTGTGGGCAATAATCACATCTTCGTCTGAGTCCGTGACTAAACTGGCATCCCATTCAGGCAGATCTGTTGCGCTTTGCGTTACCGCATCTTGCTGTGCAATATCATTAGCGGCTGAGCGCGCGTAAACAAAACACTCCAACAACGAGTTGCTGGCCATGCGGTTTGCGCCATGCAAGCCGGTAAAGCTGGTTTCACCGATCGCATACAGATTGTTAATGTCGGTATGGCCGTGCTGATCGACAACTACACCACCGCAGGTGTAATGCGCAGCAGGCACAATAGGAATGGGCTCTTGGGTGATATCAATCCCAAAGGTGAGGCAGCGCTCATATACAGTTGGGAAGTGTTCTTGAATAAAATCGGCAGGTTTATGGCTGATATCTAAATACACGCAGTCAATGCCTAAGCGTTTCATTTCATGGTCAATAGCGCGTGCAACTATATCGCGGGGTGCCAACTCGGCACGGCTGTCAAAGCGCGCCATAAAACGCTCACCATCCGGCAGTTTTAAGTGTGCGCCTTCACCGCGCAAGGCTTCGGTGATGAGAAAGTTTTTCGCTAGCGGATGGTATAGGCAGGTGGGGTGGAATTGATTGAACTCCAAGTTGCCAACGCTGCAGCCGGCGCGCCAAGCCATAGCAATGCCATCACCGCAAGCGCTGTCAGGATTGCTGGTATACAAATAGACTTTAGCGGCACCGCCCGTGGCGAGCACAACAAAGCGTGCGTTATAGGTGTCCACTTCGCCACTGGCGCGATTGAGGACGTAAGCCCCTAAGCAGCGGTTATCGGCGTGGCTGTCGTTGCGCCCCAGTTTGGCACTGGTGATTAAATCCACAGCGACTTGTTGTTCAATCAACTCAATATTGCTGCGCTGGCGAGCGTTGGCTAACAGTGTAGTGAAAATAGCTGCGCCAGTAGCATCGGCGGCATGAATAATACGGCGGTGACTGTGACCCCCTTCACGGGTGAGGTGGTAATCAAAATGCTGCTCTTGCGCCGCGCTGGCATCGTTGCGCGTAAAGGGCACACCTTGTTCGATCAGCCAATCAATAGCGCTGCGACTGTTTTCGACGGTAAAACGCACCGCTGCTTCATTGCATAAACCAGCACCGGCAATCAGCGTATCTTGCACGTGTGATTCCACCGTATCGGTGTCATCCAGTACACCAGCGACGCCACCTTGCGCCCAGTAGGTTGAGCCGCTGGACAAGTCACCCTTGCTCAGCACTGCAATGCGCAAGTGTGCAGGTAGCGTTAACGCTGTGGTTAAACCTGCTGCACCGCTGCCGATAATCAGTACGTCATATTGATACGATTGGCTCATGAGTAAGATCCGTTACAAAGATGCCGGCAAGTATAGCGCTGGACGCTGGAGTAAAATACTTACAAATGCGCGGAACTTTTACTCGGTATGCTGGCTCAATAGTGGCGTAGATTATTAAACAGCACGCAATTATCAGAAACAGGTTAAGGTTGAGTCAGTAGAAGGGTATGGCTGTGATGGGCTTTGTTTGGCACCGGGCGTACTTAGGGGATGTTTAATCTGGAGAATAATTATGACGCACGAAATGTGTGCCGTTGCATTGGATTGCGCGCAGCTGCGTGCTGGTGATTGTGCATGACGACTGATGATGATCAACAGTTAGTTAAACGTGTACAAAATGGCGATAAGCGAGCCTTTGATTTGTTAGTGCTTAAATATCAGCATCGCATCTTAGGTTTGGTTGTACGTTTTGTGCATGATCCGCATGAGGCGCAGGATGTAACACAGGAGGCCTTTATTAAAGCCTATCGAGCTTTGGCTAATTTCCGTGGTGACAGTGCGTTTTATACGTGGCTGTACCGCATTGCGATTAATACCGCAAAGAATTACTTGGTGGCGCGTAATCGTCGACCACCCAGCAGTGATGTGGATTCCAATGATGCTGAATTTTATGATGGCGAGCACGGGCTTAAAGACATGGCATCGCCGGAGCGCTTAATGCTACGCGATGAAATTGACGACACCGTGCAGCGCAGTATTAAGCAGCTCCCAGAGGATTTACGCCGTGCGCTAACTTTACGAGAGTTTGAAGGTCTGAGTTATGAGGACATTGCCAATGTGATGCAGTGCCCAGTAGGTACAGTGCGTTCGCGCATTTTTCGAGCGCGTGAGGCTGTCGATAAAGCCTTGCGGCCTTTGTTAGAAGAGGCCTAATTAATGCGCAACGTCAGTCAAAAGAGGATCTGAGTATGAGTCAAGAAGCCGTGAAGCAGTCGCTTTCAGCACTTGTAGATAATGAAGCTGATGAGTTGGAGTTGCGTCGGGTTTTGCAAGCAATGTCTGACCCGCAATTGCGCGAAACATGGTCGCGCTATCA
The DNA here is from genome assembly GCA_947630465.1 of uncultured Pseudomonadaceae bacterium. GTDB lineage: Bacteria > Pseudomonadota > Gammaproteobacteria > Pseudomonadales > Pseudomonadaceae > Denitrificimonas. Next base: position 3,267 of record CANRHT010000073.1, on the reverse strand, counting down.
GGTTGCACGCTCTGCGCTACACAATAAACCTATGCATACTGGTGTTGATTTGTCGGCTCGTATTATGGCTGCAATTGATGCCGAACCTGCTCTTGCTCAATCAGCAGACGCGTCGGACAGCGCTACGCGCGTATCGGGTAAAACGCCTTGGGTTGCGCGTATTGCGGTAGCTGCGTCAGTCACTTTAATGGTGCTCGGTGGTGTGCGTTTTTACAATCAAGATGGTTTTAGTCAAGAGGCTATGATGGCGCAAGGTGAGCAGCGCTTACCGGCGATCAGTTCGAGTCACACGTCATCGCCATCGCCAGCGGTGTTGGCCAGCTATAATGCACAAACCGAACAAACCGAAGCAACGCAAGCAGCAACTGAGGACGACGCATGGTATGAGCGTCGCTTGCCCAGCTATTTGCGTCAGCATGCACAGCAAGCTGGAGCTAGCACGACAGAAAGCGGTTTGCCTTATGCGCGCGCTGCCAGTTTAGAAGGTCAGTAAGGGATGCAGGTGAAGGCTTTTTGTACCAGTACCGCATTGTTGTTAGCAGTGGCGGGCAGTACGGTTGCAGCGCAAACGATGAGCGCTACACATTGGTTGCAACGCTTACAGAGCGCGCAGGCCAGTCAAGCGTATCAAGGTGCCTTTGTCTATGAGCGCAAGGGCGCTTTTTCCAGTCATCAAGTTGTGCGTCAAGCCAGTCCAGAGGGGCAAATTGTTGAGCACTTCACCCAGTTGAGTGGGCCTGCGCACGAGGTGCTACGGGTGGATGGTGTTGTCGCTTGTGCCAGTGCTGCGCTGGCTGATGATTTAACCGTTATTGACGTGTGGCCGCAGGCCAGTGTAACAGTGCAAGATTTGCCGCAGTGGTATGACGTACAAGTCGTGGGTGAGACGCGGATTGCTGGGCGAGATGCCGCCGTGTTGTTGTTCTCGCCACGTGATCAGCACCGTTATCCTATAGAGATGTCTGTTGATACCTTAACAGCGGTGCCTTTGCAGTCCTTGCTGCTGAATGAAAAAGGCCAACTGTTAGAACGTTTACAGTTTGTACAGTTTAGTAGTGCGCCAGAACAGACGGCACCGCTCGCCAATCTGCAAGATCTGACGCCCGGTGCAGGCTGTATACCCTTGCAAGCGCCGGCGATGAATAGAGAAGCAGTGGCTGAAAAAGATTGGGCGGTGAATTGGACGCCACCGGGTTTTTCTCTACTTAAAAGTCATTACCAGGTTGCTTATGAGCATGATGGCTCAGTACTCAATCAAGTCTATTCAGACGGTCTGGCGCATTTTTCAGTCTATATAGAAAACATTGATAACCTTGAAGTAGAGAGCAGTCGTCGTCAGCTCGGACCAACAGCCGTAGTTTCGAAAAAAATCCAGCGTGCAGATGAAACATTAATGGTTACTGTGGTTGGAGAGATTCCCCTCGGCAGTGCCGAGCGTATAGCGTTGTCGATGCATGCAGGTCAGGACTTAAGCGATGATTGAAGAGCAGGGCATTGTGGTGTCGGTTGAAGCGGATGGTGTTTGGGTTGCTACGCAGCGCAAAACCACCTGTGGTAGCTGCTCGGCAAAAGCCGCCTGCGGGCAAGGCATCGTCAATGCATTATCGGCTGATAAAAAGCCACAGATGATTAAAGTGCAGTCTGATTTATCTTTGCGTAAAGGCGATCAAGTGACCTTGGGTGTGACTGAAGATGCCTTGGTGCGCAGTGCCTTTGTGGTGTACATGCTGCCGCTTTTTCTACTGTTTAGTGCCGCTTTAGCTGCCGATGTATTGCAGCTTTCAGAACTTTGGATTATTTTTGCTGGCCTGCTGGGTTTTCTAAGTGGTTGTATGTGGGTGCGTTTTTATAGTCACCGCTATATTGATACGGCTGCAATGCAACCTGTAGTGCTTAAAGCGCAGATGGCTGTCCAACCTGCGCTTGATGTTTGACATAAGTAATGGAGAGATCATATGACGCAGAAAAAAACATCACTTTGGCTGGGGCTGTGCTTGTTGATGAGCGTGCTGGTCATGCCAGTGGCGCAGGCGCAATTACCTGATTTTACAGTACTGGTTGAAGAGTCATCCCCAGCCGTGGTCAATATCAGTACCCGGCAAACCATAACCAACCCTCATACTGCAGGTGGTTTCCATGGGATGCCAGATTTAGAAGGTATGCCGCCGATTTTTCGTGAGTTTTTCGAGCGCAGTATACCGATGCCCCGCGCCCCGCAAGGTCGTAACAAAGGCCAGCAGCGTGAAGCGCAGTCTTTGGGTTCAGGCTTTATTATTTCCAATGATGGTTATGTGCTCACCAATAATCATGTGATTGCCGACGCTGATGAAATTATTGTGCGTTTGGCTGATCGTAGCGAGTTAACCGCAACCTTAGTGGGTACTGACCCGCGCACTGATGTGGCCTTGTTGAAAATTGAAGGTAAAAACTTACCGACTGTTAAGTTGGGTCAGTCTAAAAACTTAAAAGTGGGTGAGTGGGTCTTAGCCATTGGTTCGCCCTTTGGTTTTGATCACTCAGTGACAGCGGGTATTGTCTCGGCAACAGGCCGTAATTTACCCAATGATGGCTATGTCCCCTTTATTCAAACTGATGTAGCGATTAACCCGGGTAATTCAGGTGGTCCTTTGTTTAATTTGCAGGGTGAAGTGGTCGGGATTAACTCGCAAATCTTTACCCGCTCCGGTGGTTTTATGGGTTTGTCCTTTGCCATTCCGATGGAAGTGGCTTTGGATGTGAGTGAGCAGCTGAAAAACAACGGTAAAGTTGATCGCGGCTGGCTTGGCGTAGTGATTCAAGAGGTCAATAAAGATTTGGCCGAGTCTTTCGGTTTAGACAAACCTGCTGGCGCACTGGTTGCGCAGGTGCTAGAAAATGGTCCTGCGGATAAAGGTGGCTTACAGGTCGGTGATGTTATTTTATCGATGAATAGCCAGCCCGTGGTGATGTCGGCTGATTTACCGCATTTGATCGGTTCGGTTAAGCCAGGTGCAAACGCTAAATTAGTGGTCATGCGCGAAGGTGCCCGTAAAACACTGACTATTAAAGTGGGTGCGCTGCCGGCTGAGGGTGAAGAGTTTGCCGCGAGTCAAGCGCAAGGTAACGTCAGTAAAAACAACCGCTTAGGTATGACAGTGACGGATTTGACACCCGAGCAGAAAAAAGCTATTGATTTGCAAGGCGGTGTGGTGATTCAAGAGGTGCAAGACGGCCCTGCTGCCATGATTGGTTTGCGTGCCGGCGATGTGATCACCCATTTGAATAATC
>CANRHT010000072.1 GCA_947630465.1 uncultured Pseudomonadaceae bacterium | reverse complement strand
AGGTTCTTGCGTTCCTCGTTGGTAGGCCGCGCATTCTACAGCAGAACCACGACCTGTCAACACTATTTGTAAAATAAATCAAAAACACTCGCTTACGCCATTAACGGCTGCTCCGACGCTTACGCAGTTCTAGCGCGAACTGTGCAGGCCCTGATAATGCATAGACCAAAAACAGCAATAATAAAATCCGCGGTGGATCACTAAACACCACAGCAAAAGCCAACACAACAACCAAAATAGCAACAAAAGGCACACGGCCTTTCAAATCAAGGTCTTTAAAGCTGTAGTACTTGATGTTACTCACCATCAACATACCAACCAAGGCAACCAATATGGCAAACAGGATAATGACTGCAATAGGTAAACCAATCGCAGTTACACCATCATCTGTTGTAGTTACACCATTATCTGTTAAAGCCCACACCACTCCAGCAACGACACCTGCAGCTGCAGGACTAGCTAAACCTATAAACCAGCGCTTATCAGCCACTCCTATTTGCGTATTAAAGCGCGCCAAGCGTAAAGCTGCACAAGCTACATAAATAAAAGCAATCATTAACCCTACATTACCCAGTTCTGACAATGCCCACTGATACGCAATGATTGCTGGAGCTAAACCAAAAGCAACCATATCCGACAAAGAATCGTATTCAGCACCAAACGCGCTTTGCGTATTGGTCATACGCGCAACACGCCCATCTAAACCATCAAGCACCATCGCCACGAAGACTGTCGCTGCAGCAACGGTGAAGTTGCCATTAATGGCGCACATAATTGAATAGAACCCTGCAAACAGGTTCGCCGTGGTAAATAAATTCGGCAGCAAATACACCCCTCTATGCCGAACTTTACGACCTTCGCTATCATGACCTTCTTCAACATGCTCATCGATGGGCAGCAAGCTCTCTATCGATAATGCTGCATCTTGTTCTTCAGGGCGCTGATTCATAGTTTTCCTTAAGCTTTTAAGCAAGAAGCTAATTTAGTCTATCAAGACTTAGATTTTATACTAAATAAGTCTTTGAAACGAAAAACGCGGCCGAAGCCGCGTTTTCAATTGTAAGAAAAAATCAGTTTTTTGATTTATCTACAATTTTGTTTGCTGAAATCCAAGGCATCATGGAGCGCAGCTTCTCACCAACCACTTCAATGCCGTGTGCAGCGTTGTTGCGACGGTATGCAGTCATTGAAGGATAGTTTGTTGCACCTTCAGTGATAAACATTTTCGCATACTCACCATTCTGAATACGCTTCAGCGCATTACGCATTGCTGCGCGCGACTCGTCGTTGATCACTTCAGGACCCGTTACGTACTCACCGTACTCTGCGTTGTTAGAGATTGAGTAGTTCATGTTCGCAATACCGCCTTCGAACATCAGATCTACAATCAATTTCAATTCGTGCAAGCACTCGAAGTAAGCCATTTCTGGCGCGTAACCGGCTTCAACCAATACTTCAAAGCCTGCTTTAACCAACTCAACAGTACCGCCACACAGAACCGCTTGCTCACCGAACAAGTCAGTTTCTGTTTCGTCTTTAAAGGTTGTTTCGATAATACCAGTACGACCACCACCAACACCGCTCGCATAAGACAGAGCAACGTTTTTCGCATTACCTGAAGCATCTTGGTAAATAGCGATAAGATCTGGAATACCACCACCTTTAACAAACTCAGAACGTACAGTGTGACCCGGCGCTTTTGGCGCAATCATGATCACGTCAAGGTCAGCACGTGGCGTCACTTGGTTGTAGTGCACAGAAAAACCGTGAGCGAAAGCCAAGGTCGCGCCTTGCTTCAGGTTTGGCTCTAATTCTTCTTTGTACAACTGACCCTGGAACTCATCCGGAGTCAACACCATAACAATGTCAGCCGCTTTAACTGCAGTAGCAACATCAGCAACTTTCAAGCCGTGCGCTTCTGCTTTAGCGATTGATGAAGAACCTGTACGTAAACCTACAGTCACATCAACGCCAGAATCCTGCAGGTTACATGCGTGCGCATGACCCTGTGAACCATAACCAATAATGGCTACTTTTTTGCCTTTGATAATGGACAGATCGCAATCTTTGTCATAGTAAACTTTCATAATTCGCTCCTAATAGTGAAGAACCTGTGCTCTTCATGGTTAATTCAAAGGCTTAAAATTTTATCGCCACGCGCAATACCGGTTACACCGCTGCGCACGACTTCTAAAATAGACGCTGGACCAATCGCTTGGATAAAGCTATCTAATTTATCAGTTGTGCCAGCCAACTGCACGGTATACAGACTTGGCGTTACATCAACAATCTGACCACGGAAAATATCAGCCGTGCGCTTAATCTCAGCACGCTGCGCTCCACTGGCTTTTACTTTAACCAGCATCAATTCACGCTCAATGTGCGCACTTTCTGATAGATCAACCAGCTTAACCACTTCAATGAGCTTATTCAGGTTTTTAGTGATCTGTTCAATCACATCCTCTTTACCCGCCGTAGTTAAGGTCAGGCGCGACAGAGTTGGATCCTCTGTTGCTGCAACAGTCAAACTTTCAATATTGTAGTTACGCTGTGAAAACAAACCAATAACACGCGACAACGCACCCGGTTCATTCTCTAAAAGCAAAGAAATAATATGTCTCATGATTATGTCCGCTCCGTTTTGCTGAGCCACATATCGCGCATCGCGCCATCACGAATCTGCATCGGGTACACGTGCTCACTGGTGTCTACTTGAATATCTAAGAATACCAAGCGATTTTTCATCGCAAAGGCTTCTTCCATTTTCGGCTTGAGATCTTTCAAGTCGGTAATACGCATGCCAACATGCCCATACGCCTCAACCAATTTAACGAAGTCAGGCAATGATTCCATGTACGAATGGGAGTAACGGCTGTTATAAACCATATCCTGCCATTGACGAACCATGCCGAGCGCGCCGTTATTGAGGTTAATAATCTTAACGGGCAAATCGTACTGCAAGCAGGTTGATAACTCTTGGATATTCATTTGAATACTGCCTTCACCGGTAACGCACGCGACGTCATCGTCAGGGAAGTTCAACTTCACTCCCATGGCAGCTGGAAAACCAAAGCCCATCGTGCCCAAACCACCGGAGTTGATCCAACGATTGGGCTTATTGAAGCGATAGTACTGCGCAGCAAACATTTGGTGCTGACCCACATCAGAAGTCACAAAAGCATCGCCCTGAGTGACATCACATAAGGTCTCGATAACTGCCTGCGGCTTAATAATGGTGCCGTCACCACTATCATAAGGGAACAGCTTACCGTTACCACGCCACTCATCAATTTGTTTCCACCAACTGGCGACTACATCAGGATTAGGCTTGGTACCGATATCTTTCAATGCCGCCAACATGTCGTTTAAAACGCTATCAACCGGACCCACAATTGGAATATCTGCTTTGATAGTTTTTGAGATCGATGCTGGATCAATATCAATATGAATGATTTTCGCATTCGGACAGAACTTCGCCGCACCATTGATGACACGGTCATCAAAGCGTGCGCCTACCGCAATCAATACATCGCAGTGGTGCATCGTTAAGTTAGCGGTGTAACTGCCGTGCATACCTAGCATACCAACGAATTGGCGATCCATACCCGGGTAACAACCTAACCCCATCAAAGTATTGGTCACGGGCGCATTCAACATCTGAGCTATTTCAGTCAACTGCTTTGAAGCACCACCCAAGATCACACCACCACCGGCATAAATCACTGGGCGACGTGCAGCCAACAACATTTCCGCAGCTTTACGAATCTGCCCTGAATGCCCACGAGTAGCCGGCGCATAAGAACGCAACTTAGCTTTTTTCGGGTAGCTGTATTCAAACTTATCAATTGGGTTAGTCATATCCTTAGGGACATCAATAACCACAGGGCCAGGACGGCCTGATTCAGCTAAATAGAAAGCCTTTTTGACCACCTCAGGAATTTCTGAAGGGTGCTTAATAATAAAACTATGCTTAACGATCGGACGCGAGATACCAATCATGTCGGTTTCTTGGAACGCATCAGTACCCACCATATCGCTCGGCACTTGCCCAGAGATAACTACCATGGGAATCGAGTCCATAAACGCAGTCGCAATACCAGTAACAGCGTTGGTTGCACCCGGACCTGAGGTCACTAAGACAACACCTGCTTTACCAGTTGCACGCGCATAGCCATCAGCCATATGCGTAGCTGCTTGCTCATGACGCACTAAAATATGCGTAAGAGCAGGCTCTTTAAATAATGCATCATAAATATGCAGTACGGCACCACCTGGGTAGCCATAAATATATTGAACGCCCTCGTCGCGCAGTGAGCGAACGAGCATTTCTGCGCCGGATAAAAGTTCCACTGTAACACCTCTAAAACGCCAGAATAGCGCCCCTCATCAAGGGCAATCTGATTGTAGGTTGCTGTTATTTGCAGCGCGGGTAACGGTGATTGCCGACGACCCAGCTACCAAAATTAAGCAGCATAGAGAAATCCGAATGTCTAAAGATTTCTCACCCAGCGCGAGGTAACGCGATACGGGTATAGCGGGCGGCACGGGTACGCACCTCATAAACTAATAATGCTATGAGCGCCTTTTTGAGGCTATCGTCACAGCAATCTACGAATTGTTCGGATTAAGCAGCCGCAAGTCAAGCATTACGAGACATTTATCTCATTTCCACGACTGTTATTTGCATATGATAGGTATTTATAGTCACTATGTACAACCACAAGCTTAATATAGCCTTTTTTAAGGTATATTAATTTTTTTACAGCTTGATCACATTTAGTTTTATCAGTTACGACAAGGACTTTGCATGCGCCGCTTAATCACTGCTACCAGTTTTTTATTCCTGTTCAGCTCAGCTCTGTTTGCTGCGCCAATCTACAAGTGGGTTGATGAAAAAGGCGTGACCCACTTCGGCTCAGAACCGCCCTCTCAGCGCAATGTTGAAAGTGTGAGCACCAAATCATTTCAACCCAAGCTACCAGAAAAAACTGCCCAGCAAGCCGAAGCTGATAACGCCACAATAGACGCCAAAGAACAAAGCACAATTGATCGCGAAGTACGTAAGCAAGTCGCGGAAGAAACAGCGGCGCTTAAAAAGTACTGCACCGAGGCGCGCTACAACCTTTCACAATTAGAAAACAATCCTCGTGTACTCGCTGATGTTGACGGCAAACCCACGCGCCTCACTGAAGAAGAGCGTCAAGCTCGAATTAGCGAACTGCAGAACTCAATTAAAGAGCGCTGCACAACCACTCGAAAGTAATGCGCAGCACACTTAAAGCTAAGGCTTAATGTACCTGGCAGGGTTCAGTAATCGCCACATCAATACTTTTCAAACAGCGCAGCAAAGAGTCAACACGGACTCTTTGCTCGCGATACACCATTTCTGCCATCTCACATATAGCACACTGACTCGGCAATGCTTGCTCGCTGTGTATAAGCGCTTGCATACGCGGTATAAACAGCCACTGCAGCCACTGAGTAAACTCTAGCGTATCCACACAAAATGGCTGTTGGCTTTGCAACGCTTGTGCAGTTGGAGCGCTCTGCTCCCAGCACCCCATCTGTTGCAACTCGTGCTGCAGATCAGATAACAACTGCAGAAGATGCACTCGGCGCGGCGCAGTCATTATAAATTAACCCTTGCGCGCTGCTGTGCTTCTTGCGCGCCTGCAGTATTACCTTGTGCCGTACGTGCCCGTGCAATCAAATCCCACAGTCCAGCTTGCAGCGCTGAACGGCCTTCACTGTAACGCAGACCTTGTTGCGCCAACTGCTCAGCTTGACTGGCATCGCCTTGCGCCAAACGTACTTCGGCTAAACGGTAGAGAACCTGCGGCTCACGCGGTGCGATACGCTGTGCTCGCTCAAGACTGGATGCAGCACCATTGAAATCACCGCCACTTTGTTGCTGTTTTGCGGAGGTGAGCAACGCCAACACAGGACCCGCCAATTGCTCATCCGCTGCTAAGCGTGCCTGCGCAGCAACAGGTGCTGAAACGCTGGGTGCTGCCATACTCGGCGCTGAAGCAGGAGAATCCGCATGATGAACCTGTATACCGCTAATTGGCGAACTGGGTACAGCGTACGTTTGCACGGCATCATCGCCAGACGGCTGACTGGAAGCATGTGTTTGTTGATTCATATCCACAGTCGTTACCGTCTGTCGAGCACGGCTGTCTCGCATCGCACCGGGCGACAACGGACTGCCGTTATCAACCACAGGGATTGATTGATATTGCGAGCCAGCACAACCGACTAACAATGTTGTTACAGCAAGGACACACACTGCATGTTTAATCACTTTAAATCCTCGGATATTTTAATTAAGCCAACCACGAATCCAGCTTTTAACAGTATCAGCCGGTGCCGATAAAACGCCAGGCTTATCGCAGGACTCTCCCGCAACAGGCTCTGCGCCGCGAATATAAGGCATTTGCACTGCTCCCGGACAACCTTGCGCACTGCCCTGTCCTGAATAGGCATCAACCCATGCATTCACTACATTATCGGGCGGTGTCATATTGAGCGACGTTGGTGCAGCAGCCTGCATGAAGTTTGCCCAGACTTGCAGCGCACCACTAGCCCCTGTTAGCGGCGTCTGACCGTTATCATCGCGCCCCATCCAGACCACCGCCAGCAAATCTTGACCGAAACCAGCAAACCAGCTGTCGCGCGAATCATTACTGGTACCGGTTTTCCCTGCCAATACTAAGGATGCCGGTACTCGGTTATACACAGAGCGCCCCGTGCCTTCGGTCATGACTCGGCGCATGGCTTCTTGAGTTAAGTAAATGGCACCTGGATCAAACCGTTGCTCAACACGATAAGGGTAGCGCCCCAGCGGCTCACCATCAGCGGTGAGCACATCACGAATCGCACGCAGTGGTGTATTAAAACCACCATTGGCAATGGTTTGATACATCCCTGCCACTTCCATCGGACTCAAACTGCCCGCGCCAAGCAGCATTGACGGGTAAGCCGGCCACTCACGCTCAACACCCAACTTGCGCACAGTTTGCAATACGCGCGGCACGCCCATTTCCAGCCCAAGTTTAGCCGTTGATAAATTATAAGATTGCGCCAAACCTTGATATAAAAACACCGTGCCATGCTCTTTACGATCATAGTTTTGCGGCGTCCACACTTTGCCTTGCTGACTTTTAACCGAGAAAGTGGCGTCCTGAATATAGCTGGTTAAACTGTATTGTTTGGGCTGCTCTAACGCAGTGAGGTAAACCGCTGGCTTGACTAAAGACCCGATTGGACGCACCGCATCCAACGCGCGATTAAACCCAGCGTAGCGCGGTAAACGGCTGCCCAACAGCGCTAAAACCTCACCGGTTTCAGGGTTACTGACCACCATGGCCGACTCAACTTGGTCAATGTCTTTGCGTCCAGCCAACTGTTTATAGGTCTGCGCCAGCGCGGCTTCTGCCTTGCGCTGCATAATAGGGTCAAAACTGGTAAAGATGCGCAAGCCTTCTTCGGTTAAATCTTCATCGCGATAGTCTTCACGCAATTGACGTTTAATCACGTCAATAAACCCCGGATAAGTGGTATTGGCTAAACTGCCATGCTTGGTAATCCCCAACGGCTGCTGCTTGGCTTGTTGCGCTTGCTCAGCGCTGACGATGCCTTGCTCAGCCAGCAAATCGATCACCAAGTTACGGCGTTCCAACGCGCGCTCAGGCTGGCGACGCGGATTGTAATATGATGGACCTTTAACCATTCCCACCAACAACGCTACCTGATGCAGTTTCAACTCAGCCAGCGGTCGGCTGAAAAAGTATTGGCTACCTAAACCGAAGCCATGTACGGCGCGCTGCCCGTCTTGACCCAGAAAGACCTCATTCAGATAGGCCTCCAATATTTCCTGCTTACTGTAATGCAGCTCAATCAATACCGACATCAGCGCTTCAGTGGCTTTACGCGTTAAAGTGCGCTCATTGGTAAGGAAAAAATTCTTAACCAATTGCTGAGTCAGGGTACTGCCACCTTGGCGCAGCGATCTTGAGGAAGTATTTACCCAGACCGCGCGCGCAATGGATTTTAGCGATACACCGTGATGCTGATAAAAATCACGATCTTCTACGGCGATTAACGCTTGCGCTAATAACTCAGGCGTTTGATCCAGTCGTACTAAAATACGGTCTTCTTGATGCGCGGGATATAATCCACCCACCAACAAAGGCTCAAGGCGCGCCACAGCAATCTCTCGACCACTGCTGTGCCCCAAACTGGCAATACTGTTACCTGAAAACTGTACGCGCAAAGCTTGCGCAGGCTCCGCACCTTCATAGAACTGAAAGCCACGGGTGTGCAGATCAACGCGGTTACCATTCACCGACAAGCTACCGGGACTGTTGGCCGAGGTTTCATTGCGATAACCTAAAGCATCCAGTTCGGTTAAAAAGTCTTGCTTACTCAGCTTTTGCCCTGCAAAAAGCTCTAAAGGCCGCGCATAGACTTTGGCTGGAATGGTCCAGCGTTTACCTGAAAACTTTTCTTGTACAATCGCATCCAGATATACAAGCACAGCAGCGAGTAAGACAGCGGCAACAATAGAAAGCTTAAAAAACAAGCCTAACCAACGGCGTGGAGCTTTTTTGGCGCGCTGCTTTTTGGCTGTTTTAGCCGAAGAAGATGTTCTTTTTTGAGTCATGCTATTAATTATACCTGTTTTGTTTCAGTTCAAAATGCATGTTGTTATAGTTTGCACACTCGCCCACAGTTGCCATAATGCAGGCATTATTTTATTACCTTCAAGGATTTCCCGTGACTCAAGCTCTGATTGCCGCCTTACAAAACCCTGCGATCTTTCCGCACCCAGTCGAAGATTTCCAGGTCATTGAAACACATATTTCCTGGGTCATCTTGACCGGCCCTTATGCTTACAAAATTAAAAAAGCCGTTAACTTTGGTTTTTTAGACTTTACTGAAGTTGCAGCGCGCAAACATTTTTGCAGTGAAGAAGTACGTTTAAACCAGCGTTTAACCGACGGACTCTACCTCGAAGTTGTGGCTATTACCGGCTCGATTGATGCCCCACAAATCAACGGTGACGGCCCAGCCATTGAATACGCAGTAAAAATGCGCCAATTCCCACAGACCCAATTACTGGGTGATATGCAAAAACGTGGTGAGCTCTGCGAAACACACATTGATGCCTTAGCCAAGCAAATTGCCCGTTTTCACCATGAAGCACCTCGCGTACCTGCTGAGCATGCACTGGGTGATCCGCACGCAATTATGGCACCGATTCGCCAAAACTTTGAACAGATCCGCCCGTTACTGAGCGAACCAGCCGATCTACAGCAGCTTGATGCACTCGAAGCTTGGGCTGAAAGCAGCTTTACCCGTTTACTGCCCTTATTAGAGCAGCGTCGTCATAATGGTTCCATTCGCGAGTGCCACGGTGATATTCACCTCGGTAACGCCACCTTGTTGGACGACGAAGTTGTGCTCTTTGACTGCATCGAATTTAACGAGCCATTTCGCTTGATTGATGTGGC
>CANRHT010000071.1 GCA_947630465.1 uncultured Pseudomonadaceae bacterium | reverse complement strand
TAGGTTAGGAAAACTCACATGTCTGATCATTTTAACTTACCCTCGCTCAATGCCTTAAAAGCCTTTGAAGCCTGTGCGCGCTTACAAAGTATAACCCTTGCCGCAAAAGAACTGCATGTCACCCACGGTGCTGTCAGCCGCCAAGTCAAACAACTCGAAGAACAGTTAGGCCTGCAGCTGATTAGCAAACAAGGGCGTGGCATTAAACTCACAGATTCAGGGCTGCAGTTGTATGAAGCCAGCCATCATGCCTTTAGCCAACTGCACAGCGCCTGTGCTGAATTGCGCCAGCAGCAACAGCAAGCCCCTTTTGTGCTGGCTTGCCCAGGCAGCTTATTAGCGCGTTGGTTGATTCCGCGCCTTGAGCGCTTACAGCATGATTTACCTGATCTGCGTTTACAGGTGATTACCAATACCGGCGATGATCACAACCTGCAGCATGCTGACGCTGACGCCAGCCTGATGTTTTTAGACCAAGCCTGCCCAGACAATATGCACGCCTATATTTTAGACAGCGAACGCATTGGCCCGGTATTAAGTCCACGCTATCAATATGCCGCAACCTTCAGTAATGCCAGTGCCGCGCAATTACTGAGCGAACCCTTATTGTTTACTCACTCACGCCCACAAGCCTGGCCTCAATGGGCACAAGCTCAGCATGTCGCCGCTACTGATCTACGTTATGCACAGGGCTTTGAGCATTTATATTATTTACTTGAAGCCGCTGTAGCCGGACTTGGCGTGGCGATAGCACCCGAGCATTTAGTACGTAGCGATATCGCGAATGGCCGCTTGATTGCACCTTGGGGCTTTGTGCAAACCTCAGCCAATTTAGTCTTGTTAACCCGTAAAAATCACGCCACACAACGCGCGCAAGAACTGGCGCAATGGTTAATCAACAGCCTTTAATCGGCTGCGCTATACAGTCGGCTATTTTGCTCTATACTAAAAACACATTGCATAGACTGATATGCACAGTCTGCAATAGGAGGCCATATGCAAATTTCACCCACTGTATTTTCCGCGGGTCTCTCCGCCATTAAAACCGGCCAAGAGCAATTGGCCAATGCTGCGCAAGCGATTGCCACAACCAGTAGTAATGCGGCCAGCACTCCCGCAGCTGTAGCGGCACCTGCCTTAGATCTGGCCAATATCACTGAGCAACTCATGCAACTTGAGCAAGCAAAACAAATGAGCGAGCTCGGCGCTAAAGTATTAAAAACAGCAGATGAGTCGCTGGGTACTTTGATTGATATTCAAGCTTAACTAAAAATTTAAATAAAGTTACCCGTCGGTGCTTGACAAGAATCCTTTGGCACCGTAACTTTCAAACAGTCGTTTGATTACATTCAGATGCGCGTATCTTTCTCAATATCCAATGCGCAACGAAAAACTGGCCTACTCTAATGCCGTATAGGCCCATCCAATAATAAAGTAGAGGTCCATAGCCATGGCTGAATATAAAGCACCCTTGCGTGATATCCGTTTCGTGCGTGATGAACTCTTAGGTTACCCAGAACATTATGCCAATCTGCCGGGCTGCGAAGATGCCACGCCAGATATGGTCAGCGCTATTCTTGAAGAAGGCGCAAAATTTTGTGAAAACGTCATTGCTCCACTGAACCGCGTCGGCGATACCGAAGGCTGTACATGGTCAGCAGATGGCGTGAAGACACCCACAGGTTTTAAAGACGCTTACCAACAGTACGTTGAAGGTGGCTGGCCCAGCCTTGCGCATGATGCAGAGCACGGCGGACAAGGTTTACCTGAGTCTTTAGGAATCTCTATCAGTGAAATGGTCGGTCAAGCGAACTGGTCTTGGGGGATGTACCCTGGACTGTCTCACGGTGCGATGAATACGTTGCACGCGCACGGTACCGAAGAGCAGCAAGCAACCTATATGACCAAATTAGTATCGGGTGAGTGGACAGGCACCATGTGCTTAACCGAACCGCATTGTGGTACTGACTTGGGTATGTTGCGCACTAAAGCTGAGCCGCAAGACGACGGCAGCTATGCCATTACCGGTACTAAAATCTTTATTTCAGCCGGTGAGCATGACCTCGCTGACAACATTGTACATATTGTTATTGCCCGTATTGCTGGCGCACCGGAAGGTACTAAGGGTATCTCACTGTTTATCGTTCCCAAGTTCTTACCTAACGCTGAAGGTGGCGTGGGTGAGCGCAACGGCGTGCAGTGTGGCTCAATCGAACACAAAATGGGCATTCACGGTAACTCCACTTGTGTGATGAATTTTGATGGTGCTAAAGGCTTTTTGATTGGCCCAGAAAACAAAGGTTTGAACTGCATGTTCACCTTTATGAATACCGCACGTATTGGTACTGCACTGCAAGGTTTAGCCCACGCAGAAGTGGCTTTCCAAGGTGCGATTGAATACGCCCGTGACCGTTTGCAAATGCGCTCATTAACTGGCGCTAAAGCACCAGAAAAAGCAGCAGATCCCATCATCGTGCATCCTGATGTACGCCGCATGCTGTTAACCATCAAAGCTCTGACCGAAGGCAACCGTGCCATGCTGTACTACGCAGCACAGCAGGTTGATGTGATGCAACGCAGCACCGACGAGGAAGCCCGTGTCGCTGCTGACGCGATGTTGGCCTTCTTAACTCCGATCGCTAAAGCCTTTATGACTGAAGTGGGCTTTGAAGCCGCCAACCATGGTCTGCAAGTCTACGGTGGTCACGGTTATATTTCCGAATGGGGTATGGAGCAAAACGTACGCGACAGCCGCATTGCTTGTTTATATGAAGGTACTACTGGCATTCAAGCACTCGATTTACTCGGTCGTAAAGTACTGATGACCCAAGGTGAAGCACTGAAAGGCTTTACCAAAATTGTGCATAAGTTCTGTAAAGCCAATGAAAGCAACGCAGCCATTCAAGAATTCGTCACACCGCTTGCTGAAATCAACAAGGAGTGGGGCGAAATCACTATGAAAGTTGGGATGGCAGCGATGAAAGACCGCGAAGAAGTGGGTGCCGCCTCGGTGGATTACCTGATGTATTGCGGTTACGCCTGCTTAGCGTACTTCTGGGCTGACATTGCTCGGGTTGCTGCTGAGAAGCTAGCTGCTGGCACCGATGAAGAAGCCTTCTACCGGGCCAAGTTGCAAACCGCACGCTTCTATTATGCACGCTTGTTACCACGCACCCGTACCCATGTGGCGGCCATGTTGTCAGGTGCTGATAATTTGATGGATATGGCAGTAGAAGATTTTGCTCTAAGTTACTAAGCATTATTTTTAACTCAAGCTAGCCAACTACCCGCCGCATGAAATGACTGATTCAGTTCACTTCAGCGGCGGGTTTTTTATTGAAACATTAAAACTTTAAGGTCATAAAAAGAGCCTATTAGTTTTAAAAAACTATTGCTGTAGACTCAAATGTATAGATTTTCTGACCAACTTATAGCCTTATGTTGTGTCATTACACAGCTAAACTGGCGCTAATAATAAAGAGGAATGCCACATGGCCGACTACCAAGCACCTTTACGAGATATGAGCTTTGTACTCAACGAAGTATTCGAAGCCGGTAAGCTTTGGGCACAATTACCCGCTCTAGCTGACACTGTTGATGATGAAACCGCCGCAGCTATTTTAGAAGAAGCCGGTAAAGTTGCCGCCGGTTCTATCGCCCCCACCAATCGCAGCGGTGATGAAGAAGGCTGCACCTGGACTGATGGTGCAGTCACCACGCCCAAAGGTTTTATCGAAGCTTATAACACCTATGCCGCAGGCGGCTGGGTCGGCGTAGGAGGTGATCCACAGTTTGGCGGTATGGGTATGCCGAAAATGATCACCGCGCAAATTGAAGAGATGATCAACTCGGCGAACCTGTCATTTGGTTTATACCCGATGCTCACGGCTGGCGCATGCTTGTCGATTCACGCCCATGCCAGCGCAGCACTTAAAGAGAAATATTTACCCAAGATGTATGACGGCAGTTGGGCTGGCTCCATGTGCTTAACCGAGCCTCACGCCGGTACAGATTTAGGCATCATTCGTACTAAAGCAGAGCCGCAAGCTGATGGCAGCTACAAACTCACGGGAACTAAAATATTTATCACCGGTGGCGAGCATGATTTAACTGAAAATATTATTCACTTGGTACTGGCTAAATTACCTGATGCGCCCGCTGGTGCTAAAGGTATTTCTCTATTTTTAGTGCCCAAAGTGTTGGTTAACGACGATGGTTCACTGGGTGAGCGTAACAGCCTATCTTGCGGTTCGATTGAGCATAAAATGGGCATCCAAGGCTCAGCAACCTGTGTGATGAACTTTGATAATGCCACTGGCTATATCATCGAGGCGCCTAATAAAGGTTTAGCCGCCATGTTCACTATGATGAACTACGAACGCTTAGGCGTGGGTATTCAAGGCTTAGCACTGGGCGAGCTGTCCTATCAAAACGCCATTGAATACGCTAAAGATCGCATCCAAAGCCGTGCGCCAACCGGTGTGGTGGCTGCCGATAAACAAGCCGATCCCATTATTGTGCACCCCGATGTACGCCGCATGCTGCTGACAATGAAAGCTCTGAATGAGGGAGGTCGTGCCTTCTCCAGCTATGTGGCCATGCAATTGGATATCGCTAAATACAGCGAAGAAGCTGACAGCAGAAAGCGTGCTGAAGAATTAGTGGCAGTACTGACACCTATTGCTAAAGCCTTCTTAACCGACGTGGGCTTAGAGTCAACCATTCATGGTCAGCAAGTGTTTGGTGGCCACGGCTACATTCGCGAGTGGGGCCAAGAGCAACTGATTCGTGACTGCCGTATCACGCAAATTTACGAAGGCACCAACGGTATTCAATCACTGGATTTAGCGGGGCGTAAAATTGTCAGCAATGGCGGTGCGTTTTATCAACACTTCTCCAATGAAGTGAAGGCCTTTATTGCTTCGGCAGATACACAACTTGCAGAATTTAGCGCGCCACTGCAGGCCGCTATTGAAAACCTTGATGACTTAACCGCTTGGTTGATTGCTCAGGCAAAAGACAACCCCAATGAAATTGGCGCAGCATCCGTTGAATATTTACATGTGTTTGGTTACACCGCTTATGCCTACATGTGGGCATTGATGGCGCGAGCCGCCCAGGGTAAAGAGCAACAGGATGATTTCTATGCCAGTAAAATGGGCACCGCACGTTTTTTCTTTGCCCGTTTATTGCCGCGTATTCAATCACTGAGTAGCTCAGTCAAAGCTGGCAGTGAATCTTTATACCTCTTAAATCCAGAGCAGTTCTAACAACGGCACACAACAGCATCACCCGTGTCAGCATTTGCTTACACAGGATGATGCTGTTTTGCCACTGTGTGAACCAGTTCACATCTATACAATAAGCATCAAGGACAAACGATGGATTGCATTTAATCATAACGGATCATGATTAAAGCCAAGGTGGCTACAGCAAGGATGCCAGGAGACAGTCTGCAAACCCCGCTCAAGCGGGGTTTTTTAATGCCTACAGTTTTTAGCCCGTTTTAATACAACACTCCCGTACCCCGTAACCCACAATAACCATTTGGGTTGTGCACTAAATATTGTTGATGCATGTCTTCGGCATAATAAAAAACCGGCGCTAAACCTATTTCTGTCGTGATCTGCGGATAACCCGCGGCTGTTAAACGTGTCTGATAATGTGCACAACTCTGTTGCACCTCAGCAAGCTGTTGCTGATCCATACAATAAATCGCCGAACGGTATTGGCTACCCATATCGTTACCTTGGCGCATGCCCTGAGTGGGATCGTGCGCTTGCCAAAACAGTTGTAACAACTGCGACACACTCGCTTGTGCTGGATCAAACACCACTAAAACAGCTTCCGTATGCCCAGTTAAACCACTGCATACCTCTTGGTAGTTTGGCTTTTGCGTGTGCCCTCCAGCATAACCAACGGCCGTAACCCATACCCCTGCTTGCTGCCAAAACCGACGTTCAGCGCCCCAAAAGCAGCCCATGGCAACAATCATATAATGGCAATGCTCAGGGAAGGGTGGGTGAATGGCATGCTGTAACACGGGGTGTATGATGGAAGCCGCGCCTGTATTTACAACGCCCGCGGCAACAAAACGACTCTCATCGAGTAATGACTGATGCATATGGATATCTCCACTCATATACTTAAAAATAACTCTTACGCTAAACTAACACCTTAGCTAACAGGTCGGTACAGTTGATACGAATCAAGCTGATAACCAACCTTATTGGTAGCACCGTGCCTTTTGTGTGCAAATTTGCGACAATAGCCTATTAATTTCTAATGGACGCTAATATGACTGCTCTGAAAAATGATCGTTTTCTCCGCGCCCTGCTTAAACAGCCGGTTGATGTGACACCTGTTTGGATGATGCGTCAAGCAGGCCGCTACCTGCCTGAATATAGAGCCACGCGCGCGCGCGCAGGTGGTTTTATGGATTTATGCATGAACGCTGAGCTTGCTTGCGAAGTAACACTGCAACCACTGGAACGCTACCCACTGGATGCTGCGATTCTTTTTTCAGATATCTTAACGATTCCTGATGCAATGGGCTTAGGTCTCTACTTTGAAACAGGCGAAGGCCCACGTTTCAAGAAAGTTGTCGACACCATGGAAGCCATTGAAGCGTTGCCGATTCCAGACCCAGAACAAGACTTGGGTTATGTGATGAATGCTGTACGTACCATTCGTAAAGAACTCAATGGCCGCGTACCTTTAATTGGTTTTGCCGGTAGCCCATGGACTTTAGCCACTTATATGGTTGAAGGCGGTTCATCTAAAGACTTCCGCAAGAGTAAAGCACTGCTGTATGACAACCCTGTAGCGATGCACTTGCTCTTGGATAAGCTGGCGCAATCTGTGACCAGCTACCTCAATGCGCAAATCTTAGCTGGCGCACAAGCAGTACAGATTTTTGATAGCTGGGGCGGAAGTTTGTCGTCAGCAGCTTACCAAGAGTTTTCCTTGGCCTATATGCAAAAAATTGTAGACGGTTTGATCCGTGAACATGAAGGCCGTCGCGTTCCAGTGATTCTATTCACTAAAGGTGGTGGCCTGTGGCTCGAGTCCATGGCTGATACTGGTGTAGAAGCACTGGGTATCGACTGGACCTGCGATTTAGGCGTGGCACGTGCGCGTGTCGGCGACAAAGTTGCACTACAAGGCAACATGGATCCAACCACGCTCTATGCCAACCCTGCAGCAATTGAAAAAGAAGTGGGGCGCATTCTAGAAAGCTACGGTTCAGGTCCTGGCCATATCTTTAACTTAGGCCACGGTATTACGCCTGAAGTTAAGCCAGAAAATGCTGGCGCATTTATTAATGCCGTGCATGATTTATCAGCGAAATACCACCAAGGCTGATTTTTATACTATTAAAAAGGCCGCTTTTAAAGCGGCCTTTTTTTAAATCTTAAATAAACTCTTAACGCATTTTCGCATAATCGCCTTTTAGCGCAACGCCAGCCATAATTGCCCCTGCATGACACTCATAATTCTCAGAACTTTTATATTCTTGATGATTATAGTTACTCACCAGATTCACCACTGCATTGGCGCCAGCCGCTTTTGCAGAGTTTTGCAGCGTAATCAGTGCTGACTGCAAGACCCAGTTGCATGCTACTTGATCACTTTTACCAAATGCATTGGTTTTCTTACTGGTGGTAGCTCCTTTATGAACAATACTTGCACCTCTTGGAGCATGACCTAAATAAAATTTCACACTGCCATCTAAACGACCCGCATTAGTCGCTTCTTCCACTACTTTATTAAAGTTTAAGAAGTGCGTGGTATCTCGCGCCTGCGCCAACGCTGGAATGAGAGCGGTACAAGCCAATGCAACAAGTAGTTTTTTTTTCATAATTAACATCCTAGTAGATTTGTATTACAGACTAAATGATTCGCTAACCTTACACACCAGACTGATTTCTA
Organism: uncultured Pseudomonadaceae bacterium; assembly: GCA_947630465.1. Classification (GTDB taxonomy): domain Bacteria; phylum Pseudomonadota; class Gammaproteobacteria; order Pseudomonadales; family Pseudomonadaceae; genus Denitrificimonas. Next base: position 1,676 of record CANRHT010000071.1, on the reverse strand, counting down.
ATTAGCTCCAGCGCCTAAAGATCAAAGATGTATTGATCCCGCCAAAAGCAAAATTATTGTTCATCACATACTCATGCTGCATTGCTCTTGGCGTACCAATATAATCCAAGACGCCACAGCGCGGATCAACGTTATGCAAATTCAAAGTGTGAACATACCAGTCACTATTTAACATTTCGATACTAAACCATGATTCTAAAGCACCACAAGCACCTAAAGTATGGCCCAAAAAGCTTTTTTGCGAACTGATCGGCATCTGCTCGCCAAATAATGCACTGGTCGCGAGAGTTTCCGCAATATCACCATGATCAGTTGCTGTACCGTGGCCATTCACATAACCAATTGCCGACGCAGGCAAACCAGCATCATCTAAGGCCAGCTGCATAGCAATTTGCATGGTGTCTTTTTCTGGTTTGGTGACATGTGCACCATCGGCATTACTGCCAAAGCCCACCACTTCTGCATAAATATGTGCGCCACGTGCTAACGCATGCTCTAACTCTTCAAGCACCAACATACATGCGCCCTCACCAATCACTAAGCCGTCACGCTCAGCATCGTAAGGGCTCGGCGCAGTCTGTGGTGCATCATTTTTGAGGCTGGTAGCATATAGCGCATCAAAGACCATCGCTTCAGTTGGACACAACTCTTCAGCGCCACCCGCTAACATCAGCGGTAAACGGCCAAACTTAATGGCTTCATAGGCATAACCAATGCCTTGACTCCCACTGGTACAGGCACTGGAAGTGGGTAAAATACGTCCCTTAAGCCCAAAAAAAATGCTGATGTTTGCAGCGGTGGTATGCGGCATCATGCGCACGTAGGAGTTTGCATTCAACCCCTTCGCGACAGAGTTAACCAGCATGATACCGAAGGCTTTAGCATCTTCCGTGCTCCCCGTCGAAGATCCACTGGCTACCCCCATGCGTCCATCTTGAATGCTTGGATCATCGAGCAATCCAGCATCAGCTAAGGCGCGCTCTGCAGCATAAACAGAGTAACGCGAAACCGGCCCCATGCTGCGCAATTGCTTACGCGTCCAATGCCCCGGCACCACAAAGTCGTCGATAGGACCACCTAAGCGCGTATTCAACTCGCTGAAACGGTCCCACTCCGTCATATAACGAATACCACTGCGATTATTACGAAAATTATCGCTGATTTGCTGCCATGAATCACCCAGTGAGGTGAGGCCGCCCATACCCGTTACTACCACGCGTTTAAATCCATTCATCAGCACAACCCACCATTCACAGCAATCACTTGCCGAGTAATATAAGCCGCTTCAGTGGACATCAGAAAATTCACAACTCCCGCCACTTCCTCAGGCGTTCCCATGCGTTGCGCAGGGATCATTTTCATCATTTCCTCAATCGGCACATGCTCATCCAGCATGGCCGTATCAATCAAACCGGGTGCCACACAATTCACAGTGATACGACGCTTCGCCAATTCCACAGCCAAGGCTTTCGCCGCGCCAATCACGCCTGCTTTCGAAGCACTGTAATTGACCTGTCCACGATTACCAATCAAGCCCGAGACTGAAGTGATACAAACAATGCGCCCTGGTTTACGCCGACGCACCAATGGCATGCTAATCGGGTGTAAAACATTATAAAAGCCATCCAAATTGGTTCGCAGTACGCTGTCCCAATCATCCTCTGTTAAAGCAGGGA
>CANRHT010000070.1 GCA_947630465.1 uncultured Pseudomonadaceae bacterium | reverse complement strand
CACACAATGCCGAGTGATGGGTGCTGTGCTTTGTACTGAGAGTAGTTAAACGAGGTGGTAACAGTGGCAGCAAGTATTTTTTGGTATGACTTTGAAACCACAGGTATTGATCCTTACCGTGATCGTCCACTGCAGGTGGCAGGTATTCGTACCAATGAGCAGCTTGAAGAAATAGCTGAGCCCTTAAATATATATTGTCAGTTATCCGATGATATTTTACCGCATCCCATGGCCAGTTTAATCACCGGCATTAGCCCTGATATCTTACGCACTCAAGGGCTGCCAGAAGTTGAGTTTATTCGGCAGCTGCATGCGCAGATGCTGCAGCCGGGTACCTGCAGTGCCGGCTTTAATAATCTACGTTTTGATGATGAGATGACGCGTGCGACTTTGTACCGTAATTTCTATGACCCTTATGCACGCGAGTGGCAAGGTCATAACAGCCGTTGGGATTTAATTGATGTGCTGCGCTGTACTTGGGCGCTACGCCCAGAAGGTTTGCAGTGGCCGCAACATGAGGGGCGTGCCAGTTTTAAATTGGAGCACTTTACTGCGGCTAATCATATCGAACATGGGCAAGCGCACGATGCCTTAGCTGATGTGCGTGCGACCATTGCTGTAGCGCGCTTATTGCGTGAGCGTCAGCCGAAATTATTTGATTATTTATATGGGTTGCGCCGTAAAGATGCCGTGCAACAGCGGATTCGTATGCTGCAACCACTCTTGCATATATCGGGAATGTTTGCAGTTGAACGTCACTGTTTAGCCCCGGTGTTGCCGCTGGCCTGGCATCCAAGTAATCGTAATGCATTGATTGTGTGTGATTTGCATGCGGACGTTACGCCGCTGCTGGAAATGAGTGCCGAAGCGATTAAAGCACGCCTGTATACGCGCCATGCTGATTTGGCTGAAGGTGAGTTGCCGATCCCATTAAAGCTCATTCACATTAATAAAAGTCCAGTCATTGCACCATTATCAGTGTTACGTGATGAAGATAACCAACGGTTAGCTTTTAATCATGAGTTGTTACAGGATAATTATCAGTTGTTAAAACAGCATCGCCAGCAGTGGCAGGATAAACTTAGTGTGATTTATCATGACTTGCATGAGCATGCTGAACAGGATCCAGAGCAACAGTTGTATGCGGGTTTTTTAGGTCCGCGCGATCGTGGCTTATGCAATGCAATACGGCAGGCTGAGCCTGAGCAGTTACATACGCAGTCTTGGCCTTTTGATGATCAGCGTCTGCCTGAATTATTATTTCGCTATCGTGCGCGTAACTATCCGCAGACATTAAATAGCACTGAATTACAGCAGTGGACTCAATTATGCCAAGCACGCTTAAGTGGGGAGCGCCAAGGTGCGCCGCTTAATATAGATGAGTACCGTATCGCCTATGGGCAATTAACCCGCGAACAGCAGGCGCATCCGGTTGTGCAAGCATGGCATCAAGCTGTTGCTGCTCTTGCGCAGCGTTATGCGCTATAGCACGATTATGCACAGTGACATATATGTTGCAGATACTAAAACGCCCTGCAAGCAGGGCGTTTTAACTGAATCAATTACAGCGTTTTAGCGGACAGTTTAGTCCAGCAGAGTCACCCAAGACTCAACGGTGTCGCCACCCCATTTGGCTTTCCACTCTTTTAGAGTTTTGTGATTACCGCCTTTAGTTTCAATCACTTCGCCGTTATGTGGGTTGTCATAGCGTTTGGTTTTGCGTGGGCTGCGTGTGCGTGCTGGTGCTTTACCTGCAGTGTCACGTGCTGATTGTGGATCAATAATTAAAGTGATATCACGCAGAGACTTATTGTACTCAGCCATCAGTGCGCGGAGTTTTTCTTCAAACTCTAATTCTTTTTGTAACTTGGTATCTTGAGACAAGCTCGCTAAGCGGCTTTCAAGTTCTTTAATGCGTTCTTTAGTTTCGCGAAATTCATTAATCAATGACATGTGGAAATCCTATTAAATGAGAATAATTGTATAAAATTAAGGATTGTTGAGCGGGTCCATCGTCACTAGTCAACCAGTGAAACTCTTTAAAACTCCAGTGCCTCAATATGAAACTGTGCTTCGTATTGAGATCCCCTAATGGGTGTGGATCATATACCGATGTTGTCCGCATGTAAAGAATAGCAAAATGTGCAGGTTGAAACTGTGACTATAAGCACAAAGTGTGACTTTAATTGTTGTAACTAAAGCCAGTTAAACATTAAAGCAAACAGGCTATATAATGACATTTCGATATGATGGCGTATTGATATCGATTAGACGGGCGTGACTCTTTTGCCTGCTATAAATAATGCTCATTCATATAATATTTAGGCGCTGCATTGCTGAGCATGACTGTTAAGTAAAGGGTTAATGCTCTGGCCCATCGCCGTGCGGCATTCGTTTGCTGACTCTAGAGCGCGACAGCGGTAGAATAGCCATTATTATTTTTCTAAATTTAAACCTTATTTTTTGGAGTGGTGCATGCACACTTTTCGTCTGATTATTGCTTGTCCTGACCGCGTAGGTATTGTAGCTAAAGTCAGTAATTTTTTAGCCACTTATAATGGTTGGATTCACCAAGCCAGTCACCATTCAGATGAACACAGCGGCTGGTTCTTTATGCGCCATGAAATTCGCGCAGAATCATTGCCCTTTGATCTTGAAGGTTTTAAGCAAGCCTTTACACCTATTGCTAATGAGTTCTCGATGACGTGGCAGGTGACCGACTCCAATGTAAAAAAACGTGTTGTATTAATGGCCAGTCGAGAATCACATTGTTTAGCTGACTTATTACACCGTTGGCACCGCAATGAGCTCGACTGTGAGATTCCCTGTGTGATTGCCAATCATGATGATTTACGCAGTATGGTCGAATGGCATGGTATTCCTTTTTATCATGTGCCTGTTGATCCGCAAGATAAACAGACCGCCTTTAATGAAGTCAGTCGCCTGATTGATGAGCATCAAGCAGACTGTGTGGTGCTGGCGCGTTATATGCAGATCTTGCCACCTGAGCTCTGTGAGAAATATCACGGCCGAGTGATCAATATTCACCACAGTTTCTTGCCTTCATTTATCGGTGCTAAGCCTTATCATCAGGCCGCCTTGCGCGGTGTGAAATTGATTGGTGCGACTTGCCATTACGTCACCCAAGACTTGGATGCCGGTCCTATTATTGAGCAAGACGTGGTGCGCGTCAGTCACCGTGACAGCATTGAGGACATGGTGCGTAACGGTAAAGACGTTGAGAAAATGGCACTGGCGCGCGGTTTGCGTTATCACTTACAAGACCGTGTGTTGATTCATGATAATAAAACAGTAGTCTTTGATTAATCTGTATGTATCGCAAAAGTGTTGTGGGTGCCCAGCATCTCAGTCACAAGTAAGTTGAATAATTTAATAGGTAGTATGGCGCAACGTTTTGCGCCGATATCGGTGGAGAAACACAGCATGACGACAACAGCAGCGCAGCAATTACTTTTAGGTGCGGATGCAGCAGGTCAGCCCATTGGGCATCTGTTGCGTTTAGCCAATCGTCATGGGTTGATTGCCGGTGCTACGGGAACTGGTAAAACGGTCACCATGCAGCGTTTAGCTGAAGCCTTTAGTGATGCCGGTGTTGCTGTGTTCGCTGCGGATATTAAAGGTGATTTTTGCGGTATTGCTGCTGTGGGTGAGCCACAGGGTAAAGTGGCAGAACGTATCGCCTCGATGCCTTGGTTGGAGCATCAGCCGCAAGCCTACCCCGTCTCCATTTGGGATGTGTACGGCGAAACAGGGCATCCGCTGCGCACCACCATCAGTGCGATGGGGCCGTTATTGCTTGGCAATTTATTGGAGTTGACCGATAGCCAGCAAGCTGTGCTCTACACCGCGTTTCAAGTGGCGGATCGCGAAGGCTTGTTACTGCTGGATTTAAAAGATTTAAAAGCCTTGCTCAATCATTTGCGTGAGCAGCCGCAGGTGTTAGGTGATGACCGAGCCTTATACACAACGCAGTCTGCTAATGCTCTGCAGCGTAAGCTGGCCACTTTAGAGCAGCAGGGCGGTGATAGTTTATTTGGTGAGCCGGCTTTGCAGTTGGATGATGTGTTGCGTATTGATCGTGATGGCCGTGGTCGCATTCATATGCTTGATGCCAGTCGCTTAGTGCATCAGGCACCTAAGATTTATGCGACATTTTTACTGTGGTTGTTGTCAGAGTTATTTGAGCAGTTACCCGAACGTGGCGATGCTGATAAACCCTTGCTGGTGCTGTTTTTTGATGAAGCACACTTGTTATTTAACGGCACGCCTAAAGCCCTGCGTGATCGTTTGGAGCAGGTGGTGCGTTTGATTCGTTCCAAAGGTGTCGGCGTGTATTTTGTCACCCAATCACCGGCTGATTTACCTGATGCGGTGTTAGCGCAATTGGGTATGCGTATTCAGCATGGTTTACGTGCTTTTACCGCGAAAGAGCAAAAGTCGTTAAAAGCCGTCGCAGATGGTTTTCGCCCTAATCCTGATATCAATACCTTGCAGGTCTTAACTGAGTTGGGAATTGGTGAGGCGCTGTATGGCGGTATTGACGCTAAGGGTACGCCTGCCATGGTGCAGCGTGTGTCCATTGCACCACCACAGTCGCGCTTAGGGCCACTGTTCGATAGCGAGCGCGCGGAGTTGATCCGTACTTCACCGTTGTTGGGTTATTATGAAAAAGCTTTTGACCGTATTTCAGCCTATGAGATTTTGGCGGAACGCGCTGAACAACAAACGCAAGACGCACCTGCAACGCCAGCTGCTGCGACTCAGTCGAAAACAGCACCCAGTGCTGCGGGTGGTATGACCGATATGTTAGGCGACTTGGCCGGGCAGGTGTATAAAAGCACTTTACGTCAGGCGGTCAATCAAATCAGTCGCCAGATCGTGCGCGGTATTTTGGGGTCTATTACGGGTAAGCGCTAACAGGGTAAGAAATCTTTGGTAGCAACAAAAAGCCCGCGAGCAAGGCGTTTTGCTCGCGGGCTTTTTGCTGAAACAGATTCAATACAGGTCAGTTAAGCATTTTCTTAATCGCTTGTTCTTCGCTTCTGAGAGCTTGCTGGCGCGCATCGATACGTGCTGCGCGCGGGTAGTTGTTACTGGCGCGGTGTTTGGCGTAATCCAGTTGCTCAATGGCTTGAGTGTAATCACCGACGCGTGAGAAAAACTCAGCACGGGCTTCATGCAGGCCAATAATATCGTTCGCTAGGCCGCGGATTTCAGCCACTTCAAACCAGATGTCAGGGTCGTTAGGACGTTGCTTTAATAGCTGCGCAATGGTGAGCTGCGCGCTAGCGATATCTTTTTGCTTGAGCTGGATTTCATATTTAGCGTGCAGCAACGGGAAGTTATTTGGATGGCGCTGCAGTAACTGCTCGGTACGCTGTTTGGCGTGCTGCAGCTGATTCTTACTGATGCTTAAGTCGATCGAAGCAAGGTTGTAGATAATACTGTCGGGGCTGTCTTTGAGTAATACAGCTATATGGGTGGCCGCTTCGTCGAGCCGTGCTGCGCGGATCAGTGCCAACACCAGCCCATAGCGTGCGGCTTGCGCGTTGGCGTCCTCTTCAAGGGTGCTACGAAAGCGTTTTAAGGCGATGCCGGGTGTTTCTTCAAATGTCAGTTGTAAGCGCGCACGAATCAGCTGGTAATACAGGCTGTCGACAATGCCATCGCCCTCATACTGTTCGGCGCGGTTACGTGTATCGGCAATACGTGATTCAGAGACCGGGTGAGTTAATAAAAATTCGGGCGGCATACGATCATAACGGTATTGACGCATTAAGCGCTCAAACATACTGGGCATGGTGCGTGGGTTAAACCCAGCTTTATGTAAATTCAACAAGCCAATACGGTCAGCTTCTTGCTCGTTTTGTCGAGAAAAGCGGCGCTGCTCTTGAATAGCTGCGGCTTGGGTTGAAGCAATAGCTGCCATACCTAAATCGCCACCGCCAGCCGCTGCAGCAATCACGCCTGCGAGCATGGCGGCCATCAAGGGCACTTGCATGCGTTTTTGTGCTTCCAAGCCGCGAGCAAAGTGGCGTTGGGATAAGTGCGCTAATTCATGCGCGAGTACCGAGGCGTACTCACCTTCAGTTTGCGCGTGCAGCAACAGTCCACCGTTCACTCCGATAATACCGCCCGGGGCGGCAAAAGCATTGAGTTGTGGGCTGGCTAAAATAATGAACTCAAGGCGGCGGTCATTCAGTTGACTGCTTTGCGCCAGGCGGTACACGCTGGACTCAATATAGTCTTTGAGTAAAGGATCTTCGAGTTGACGCACTTGTCCGCGCAAGATACTCAGCCAAGCACGGCCGAGTTGGTGCTCTTGTTCGGGCGAAATAATAGATGAGCTGGAGTCGCCCAGTGAGGGTAAGTCATTCGCCCAAGCAGGTTGTGCAAGGGCGCAGGCCAGCAGCAATACAACGGGGCGAAAAAACCTCATACGACTCTCTTTGCAAAATAAAGTGTTGTATACGCTACAATGCGCGCCGTCAGCGAGCAAGCGTCTCAGCACAAAGAATGACTGCTGAGTTTGACTCAAGATCTGCAAGAATGTTCGTTATTGAGGGGGTGTGCATGAATGAAAATAAAATTGAGCATGATGCAGAGGTCGACGCGCAAGGTTTAGCCTGCCCAATGCCGTTACTGAAAGCAAAACTAGCACTCAATGCTTTACCGGTGGGCGGCGTGCTAAAAGTGCTGGCCACTGATGCCGGATCGCAGCGTGATTTTCATTCGTTTGCCAAACTGGCGGGCCACTGCCTGCTGCATGAAACCCTTGAGCAGGCAGTGTTCACCTATTGGTTGCGTAAAGACTGTTAGCCGTTAAGCTTCAGCATTCAAAGCTTGGGCGGCTTGTAATACTTCGGCGGCGTGACCGGCAACCTTGACCTTGCGCCATTCGTGCCGTAACACACCGGCTTGATCAATTAAGAAAGTGCTGCGCTCAATGCCTAAGTGTTCTTTGCCGTAGAGTTTTTTCAGTTTGATCACGTCAAATTGCTGGCATAACGCTTCTTCTGCATCGCTAATCAGCTCAAAAGGAAAACCGTGCTTGGCTTTAAAGTTTTCATGCACGCGCAGCGAATCGCGGGAAATGCCAAAAATCAGCGTATTGGCAGCGGTAAATTGCTCATGCAAATCACGAAAATCTTGGCTTTCAGTGGTGCAGCCGGGCGTATTATCTTTTGGGTAAAAATACAGCACCACTTGCTTGCCAGCTAAAGCTGCTAGATCAACAGTGGTCGCGCTGGTGGCGGCGGCACTAAAGTGTTTCACCGGTTGGTTCAACATATGAACTCCTCAGATTTAAGGGGTTTGTGGGCGCCAAGGCTCAATCAGTGCATCCAAATTAAGCGCGTCGGCAAAATCTAAAAACTGATCACGCAGCCAGTTGATTTGCGTGCTGGCAAGCAGGGTGACAGTAATAGTGGCGTTGAGCATGGTGGTGTCAGTTTGCGGAGCTTGATAGGTATCGTAAGTGATATTGTCTAATCCAATGTCGTGGTCAACGAAAAACTGACACAGCTCAGCCAGAATGTCTGGGCGGTATAAGGCGCTGACATAGACAATATAAGGTAAGGCTTGTGGGCGAGCGTCTTCATCTTCACTGCGGATATGCGTGAGTTGCAAGTCATGGCGTTTGGCTAAATTGGGTAAGCTGCTTTCGAGCCGCGCTAAGGCATCCCAAGAACCACCCGCTTGCACGATCAATACGCTATATTGGCCATGACGGGTGAGGCGGCTGCTGATCAATGAGCAGCGGTTTTCTTGACAGGCGTTGCAAATAACATGGGTGAGCTCGAGCGGGTTGCGACCCACTGCGCTGATCAGAACATATTGCTCGCGTAAGGGTAAAACAGACATTCAGCATTCCTGACATTGGGTGACAGCGTATTTTACGCCTCTAAGCGCACTAGAGTAACGAAAAGAAGCGACAAGTGGAATGCTCAAACACGCCAGCAGTGCTTGTGCTAGTTAGAAGGCATCAGTAACATTACTGACCTTATATATTTCTATCCTATTTTTGCAGGAGCGGTTGCATGATATCGGGCAGTATGGTCGCAATAGTCACGCCCATGGATGCGCAAGGCGCACTTGATTGGCATGCATTAACGAAGTTGGTTGATTTTCACCTTGCAGAAGGCACTGACGCTTTAGTTGTAGTGGGTACTTCTGGTGAGTCAGCAACTTTAAATGTGGCAGAACACGTTGAAGTGATTCGCCGCGTGGTTGAGCAGGTTAAGGGCCGTATTCCAGTGATTGCTGGAACGGGCGCCAACTGCACCCGTGAAGCGGTGGAGCTTACGCGCAATGCGAAAAGCGTCGGCGCTGATGCCTGCTTGCTGGTCACGCCCTACTACAATAAGCCGACCCAAGAAGGTCTCTATCAGCACTTTAAGCACATTGCTGAAGCGGTTGATATTCCGCAGATTCTCTACAACGTGCCGGGCCGTACCGTCTGCGATATGTTGGCGGATACTGTGGTGCGTTTATCAGCGATTGCAAATATTATCGGTATTAAAGAAGCCACCGGTGATATTGCCCGCGCTAAAGATATTATTGCCCGTGTACCGAGCGATTTTGCGGTGTATTCCGGTGATGATGCCACCGCTTATGAGCTGATGTTGGCCGGTGGTAAAGGCAATATTTCGGTCACCGCTAATATTGCGCCACGTGCCATGCATGAGTTATGTGCGTTGGCGATGGCTGGCGATGCACCTGCAGCCAAGGCGTTAAATGATCGCTTAATGCCGCTGCATGAGAATTTATTTTTAGAAGCCAATCCTATTCCAGTGAAATGGGCATTGCAGCAAATGGGCTTTATTGAGCCAGGTATTCGTTTGCCGCTGACGTGGTTCAGTGAGCAATACCATGACACCCTACGCCAGGCCATGCGTCAGTCCGGCATTTTGAACTAATCTGAGGTTTTACAACGCATGAAGCGATTTGCTGGAATATGTGTGTTAGCTGTGACGGCTAGCAGCCTAACGGGCTGTGGAATGTTATGGGGTAAAGAAGGCTATTTTCGTGACCGTGGTGGTGACTATTTAGAAGCGCGTCCAACGCCGGCGATGCAGTTGCCTGAGGGCGCTCAAGCAAAGCACTTAGATCCATTATTGCCCATCCCGCATCGCATCGCTTCTGCACCCGTTGCGGATGAGTATAAAGTGCCACGCCCGCAAGCATTGCCTGCGAGTGCTTTAGCGGGAGATTTTAGCTTACAAAAAAGTGGACCGCTGAGTTGGGTGATTGCGCAGCGTATTCCGGCGCAAGTTTGGCCAGTGGCGCAGCAGTTCTTTGAGAGCAATGGTTTTAAGATTGCTGATGAGCGCCCACATGTGGGTGAGTTCACCACGCAGTGGCAAGCACCTGCTGAACTCAACGCCAACTTAGTGCGTCAAGTATGGGGCAGTGCGCCGCGCGATGTGCAAACACGTTTCCGTGTGCGTATTGAGCCTGGCGTGCAGCGTAACAGCAGTGAGGTCTTTATTGATCAAGCGCAGCGCAGCGCAGACAGTACGCTTGATGCGAATTGGTCAGAGAACGCCACGACCACAGCAACAGCGACAGAGTTGCTATCTGAGTTCAATACCTATTTAGCACAGCGCGAAAAGAAGGGTGATTC